>VBAU01000245.1:28495-30555 GCA_005883855.1 Bacteroidota bacterium | reverse complement strand
AAAGATTTGGGAACGGCCTGGGCGGTAAAGTTATCTGTTGCTCTCTTTCGGAACTCAACGCCTACTTAAGTTTGGGAATACCTGCCACGTACATTAGCAATGGTGTTGCGGTAGACGATAAGAGACGGGTCGAGTGCAGAAAGGTAAGAGAAAAGTTTCGGGTGATCACGAGTGGCCGAATCACCGCGCAAAAAAATCCTTCATTATTTAACAGCATTGCGTACTATTTTCGGGAATTCGATCAGTTTGAATTTATTTGGGCTGGCGACGGAGGCGACAAACATTTGCTGACTGAAAAAAATATAATTGTCACCGGTTGGTTAAATCAACAGGAAATCAAGAAACTGGTCTCGGAGGCGGACATGTATCTGTCTACAGCCTTATATGAGGGTTTGTCGTTTGGTGTGCTTGAGGCATTAACCTTGCATAAACCTGTTTTACTAAGCAATTGTGTGGGAAATATGGACGTTGTAAAAAATGGGATTAATGGCGATTTGTTCAGAACGGAGGCAGATGCAATCGTCAAAATTCTACGGTATTACAACAACGGGGAAATGCTGTATGTAATGGGCAATTTTTCGAAATCTATTTGTGAAGCGGAGTTTGATGTCAAGAGCAATTTCAATAACTATCGGAAACTGTATGCGAACACTGGTCATACAGCTCCTTCCAAAAAATGGGCATTTACTTAATAAAACCATAAACCTAGACTAATGAAAAACGATATCCTTTATGATAAAATGAATGGAACCACGCAGGACTCCATGTCGGTTATCTTAAGAACATTGACATTAATTCAGCAAAAAGTTGAAAACAGTTCTGAAGTTAACCATCAGATTATTGAATGGCAGCAGGCAGAATTAAAGAGATTGCAGCACGAGGTTTTCGAAAAGAATAACGCGGTCACTGATCTGCATACAAAGCTTAATGACTCCCAGACGCAGTCTGAAGGAAACCGGCAATTGATCAACAAACTGATCACCGACATTGATCGATTACAACAAGCCATAGAGTGGTACAGAAGAACCTACGAAACCAGGAGCCTGGCAGGTATTATAAAAGACAAGATGAAACATTTTTTTATAAGGTGACTTCCTTAATTAATCTCCCATTTGATGAGCGAGCCGCTCCATTTTTCTTAATCATAATGTGATTGAAAAATATATTTTTGCAGCGATAAAAACTTGTGCAAAGTTTTAACGAATGGAATTCAAAGTTAACTACACGGATATAGCGGATCTGCTTATTATCACCCCGGAAATTTTTCAAGATGAGCGGGGGTTTTTTACAGAAACGTACAGAAAGGATAAATTTTATGAATTTGGCCTGGACCTGGATTTTGTCCAGGACAATCATTCGCGTTCCTCAAAAAATGTTGTAAGGGGCTTGCATTTTCAATGGGAACCGCCAATGGGTAAATTGATGCGCGTGACTCAGGGTGCTGCCTTCTTAGTAGCTGTCGACATAAGGATGAGTTCCGACACATTTGGTATATGGGTGGGAATTGAAGCATCTGTTACAAATCGAAAACAAGTGTACGCGCCGGCCGGTTTTGCGAGAGGATTTTGTGTTCTCAGCGAGTTTGCGGAAATACAATACAAGTGCACGGGAATTTATAGCAGCAAGGCGGAATCTGGAATTTTGTGGAATGATCCGGCGATCGGGATTGAATGGCCTGTGAAAGAACCCATTCTTTCAAAAAAAGATGAGGCGGCGCAGACTCTTGAGCAATGGTTGCTGAGAGAAGAAGCGCAAAATTTTGTTTACTAATTGAGGCAAGAGCTTATGAAGATCTTAATAGCCGGAGGAGCAGGTTATATCGGTTCAGCTTTAATTCCGAGATTACAGGAACGAGGTTACGTCGTGGATGTGATAGACCTTCTATGGTTCGGCAACCATTTGCCAACGGATGTGAAAGTGATGAAGAAAGACATTTTCGAATTACACGAACAAGAATTAAAAGAGTATAACCAGGTCATCTTTCTAGCGGGACTATCCAATGATCCAATGGCAGAATTTTCCCCTGAAAAAAATTTTGTCTACAATGCGTCCTCTCCGTC
>VBAU01000245.1:18956-28416 GCA_005883855.1 Bacteroidota bacterium | reverse complement strand
GTATGATGAAACTGCTCCTGCTGTTTCGAACTATCCTTATGGGATTTCAAAATTGCAAGGCGAAGATGGTGTATTGAAAATGGCAGACAAAAATTTCTCTGTGCTTTGCTTTCGAAAAGGGACGGTGAGTGGTTTTAGCCCGCGAATGAGACTGGATCTGATTGTAAATACTATGTTCAAAACGGCGGTGCAGGATGGCATGATTACCGTAAATAATCCTTCTATCTGGCGACCTATTTTAAGTATGGAAGATGCCATAAGCGCATATATAAGGGGTATAGAAAGTGCAGACGGGATCACTGGTGTGTTCAATTTATCGAGTGGCAATTACACCGTTGGCGAGGTCGCAGACCTGGTGAAGGAAGCTGTCGAAGGAAAATTGGGACAGCGGGTTAAGCTAAATATCAAACACATCACAGATTTTAGAAATTATAAAGTGACCAACGATAAAGCTGTTACGACGCTAAGCTTCAAGCCAAAGCATGACGTGACCGCTATATTGAGGGAACTCATCGCAAACGTTGATAAATTCAAAGATTTCGACAATCCGAACTATTATAATATCAATATTTTTAAACAGATTGCTCAATGAAACTTGCCATTATAGGAGCAAATGGTCAATTAGGAACGGATCTTACAGAGGTGCTTTCGGCAGAGCACGAGGTATTTCAATTGAATCACGCGGACGTTGAGATAACAGATATTGACAGCGTAAGAAATGCTCTCTCATCAACTAAACCAGATGTTGTTTTAAATACTGCAGCCTATCATCTTGTTCCCGAGGCAGAAAATTTTCCGGATAAGGCCTTTCACATAAATGGCACAGGTGTATTGAATCTTGCAAAGATTTGCCAGGATAGCGGCATACGCCTGGTACACTATAGCACCGACTATGTATTTGACGGCAAAAAGCAAAAACCATATGCAGAAGATGATCTTCCAAACCCTTTGAATGTGTACGCAACCACAAAACTGGCGGGAGAGTACTTTGCCCGCAACTATTGCGATAAATATTATGTTATCAGAGTTTCTGGTATATATGGTAAGGTGCCGTGCCGTGCAAAAGGAGGGAATTTCATAACGACGATGATCAAACTGGCCAAAGAGAAATCAGAAGTAAGGGTTGTCAACGATGAAATACTTACTCCAACGCCAACATATTCTATTGCGAAAAATACTGCAGCATTAATAAGAACGGATGCATTTGGTTTATATCACATGAGCTGCGAAGGCCAATGCTCGTGGTATGAATTTGCCAGAGCGATTTGGGAAACTCTGCAATTGGAAACTCCATTATATCCGGCTAGTGTAAAAGATTTTCCTTTGGTGGTAAAGAGGCCGTTTTATTCAGTGCTCGAAAACAGGAATTTAGAAAACCTAAAGGCTAATCAGATGCCAGGGTGGAAGGAGGCGTTAAATACCTTCCTAAGTTCTGAATTTGATAACCTAACACAACGACATTAAACGGATCAATTTTCAATAGCAGATTTTCATGGATAAAGAAACCAATAATAAGATCTTTAATTACGATTCTCTCTTTTGGTCGCCGAATTATGTAGCGACTTCTGCCTGGATTGAACATATACCGTTTGGATTTTGGATAATTGAAGTGTTGAGACCAAGGGTTGTGGTTGAGTTAGGTGTGCACAACGGCACGTCCTATTTTTCCTTCTGCCAGGCCGTTAAGACATTGGGTATTGACACAGCCTGCTATGGCATTGATATGTGGAAAGGGGATGAACACGCAGGATTCTACGGCGAAGAAGTTTTTGAAAGCGTCGCAAAATATAACAGTAGAGAGTTTTCGCGCGTGTCAACATTGATTAGGTCAACATTTGATGAAGCAAAGGAATATTTTATTGATCAAACTATCGACCTGCTGCACATAGATGGTTTACATGCCTATGAGGCGGCAAAACACGATTTCGAAAACTGGCTGCCTAAAATTTCTGAAAAGGGATTTGTGATTTTACACGACATAAATGTGAGAGAAAAAAATTTTGGAGTATTTAGATTGTGGGAGGAACTCAAGCAGAAATATCGCCATTTTCAGTTCGATTTTGGATATGGTTTAGGGATAGTTGCTGTTGGGCAAATTATGCCAGAGGAATTAAAAGCACTGCTTGAACACAATGATGAAGCATTTTACCGGTTCTTGAGAAATATTTTCTCAGAAAGGGGACGTTTTCTAAAAGCTAATTTCGACAATGATCAAATATCAAATCTCCAAGATGCGAATCTTATAACCCTAACGGCGGCCAATGCCCAACTGGCTGAGGAAAATAAAAATTTAGCACTGGCTAATTCACATCTTCATCAAGGTAATAAGGTCTTCGAATCGCAACTCGCACAGACTTACAAATTAGGATCAACCTACAGGCAGCTTCTGCAAAAATATGAAGCAGAGATAGTCGATTTACAAACTTCATTCACCGAAGCAACTAATGAACTGGCTTCATTAAAAAAAGAGAACGCACAATTCAAAAAGTATATTGACTGGTATAAACATACGTATGAGTTCAGGAGCCTTCTTGGTGTCCTGAAAGAAAAAATTAAACAAAAGCTAAAAAAAAAAGCAAGTAACTCGTTAGGTGACCAACACACTCCGCAAGAAAAGAGTGTGGGCCGAAGTTCTTCAATTTCAAATGCCCCGAGATTAATTATCGACAACACGGGTTACTATTTAAATCCGGTTAATGGTATTGAAACATCTGGGAAAGAGATCTATTTAGCCACCGGTGCAGATCCATTTTTTGTCGTAGACATTCTGGATAAACAACTACCCTCAGGTTGGTACTGGTTAAGTATTGAAATCAGAGAACAAAGTGGCATGCTGCTTTCACCAAAGTTGTATTATGACATTGGCAACGGATTCAATGAAAGGGATGTCTGGAATCTTCCGAAAGCTACTCATGGTAAAATAGAAAGCCTGGTAAAATTTCCCAAGAATATCATTCGTCTGCGATTTGACCCTTCGACTGCTTTCGCACTTTCAAATTTTCATGTAAGAAAGATGAATAGGGTCAAGGTTTTCCAGATCGCGGTGTCACGTTTCAGAAAGCATCAAGCGATCTCAAACTTGCAGGCGGTGTACAAACTTGCAAAATCCTTCTTTACAAAAGGTATCGGAGAAGTGAAAAATACGCTTTGGAATGCCATTATTATCAATCAACAAACCGATGAGAGATACTTAAGCTGGTGTAAACTCTATGATACCATTTCGAACGATCAATTTGATGTCATTAGATCACTTTCAAACGAGCTTTCCTATCGCCCACTTTTTTCAATTGTGATGCCGGTGTATAACGTCCCCATCAATTATTTGAAAAAGGCAATCGACTCGGTGCTAAACCAGGCATATGAAAATTGGGAATTCTGCATTGCCGATGATAAATCTACGGACGAAGATGTAAAAAGCGTGCTTAAACAATACCAGTTAAAAGACCCAAGAATAAAAATTGTTTTCAGAGAAACAAACGGCGGAATTAGCCACGCTTCAAATAGTGCTTTAGAACTAGCTACCGGAGATTATATGGTCTTGTTGGATCACGATGATGAGTTGGTTCCCCATTCTCTATATCTGATTGCTAAGGCCATTAATGAAAATAGAAAGCTTCAACTAATATACAGTGATGAGGACAAAATAGACAAGTTCGGAAACCGATATGAGCCATATTTCAAGACAGACTGGAACAAAGATCTTTTCTATGGACAAAATATGATCAATCATTTGGGAGTGTATAAGCTTTCTCTTGTGAGAAAGGTCGGGGGATTCAGACCAGAATTCGAAGGGAGCCAGGATTATGATTTGGCTTTACGCTGTATAGAACATTTATCCAGTAACGAGATATGCCACGTCCCACATGTACTTTACCACTGGAGGGCAATTAAGAGTTCTGCCGCATATTCAATCGCTGATAAGGGCGCTTTTATTGATGCTGGGTTAAGGGCATTAAAGGATCATTTGACAAGGACAGGCCAACACGCAGTAGCTGTACGGAATATTCACAGTTCTTACAGAGTGAAGTGGCTGCTGCCGAAGAAAAAACCCAGGGTCTCAATTATTATTCCAACGAAGGATAAAGTAGACGTTCTGTCCAAGTGTGTCAATAGCGTGCTTCAGAAAACTGACTATGAAAATTTTGAAATTTTAATCATTGACAATAAAAGTGAAGATCCGCGAACTCTTGAATATTTAAGAGTTTTGCAGGACAGGTATAAACAGGTCAAAGTTCTTAATTACAAATATGAATTTAACTTCTCTGCTATCGTGAACTATGGTGTTTGTCAATCCAACGCCAATGTCATCGTTTTACTAAATAACGACACCGAAGTAATTAATGAGGATTGGCTAACTGAAATGGTTAGCCAATGTATGCGCAATGAAATTGGTGTTGTCGGCGCAAAGTTGTACTACCCAAACGGGCAGATCCAACATGCAGGAGTTTTTTTATATGAGGGACACCCGGGGAATCACATTTATCTGCGTAAGGAAAAGAATGATCCAGGTTACTTTAATAAACTCAACCTCGTCCAAAATTATAGCGTAGTCACAGCAGCCTGTCTTGCCATAAGAAGGGAATTGTATATAAAAGCCGGTGGCTTTGATGAGGAGAATTTAAAAGTTGCTTATAATGATGTCGATTTCTGCTTGAAAGTGAGGCATCTTGGATACGAAAACCTCTGGACGCCCTTTGCACAAATGATTCATCACGAATCGTTATCCAGGGGCAATGATTTGGACGGGGCGAACTTTGCGCGATTTAAAAAAGAGCACGGTTATATGTTGGCTAAATGGAAAGAAACTATTGACCACGATCCTTTTTTCAACCCAAACCTGGGTCACGATACGCACACGACCCAGTTTTCATTCCCGCCAAGGTTAAAATATGAATGGCAAGAATTGGTACATCGTCATGACATCAAAACTCAATAAAAGATAAACCAATTGGAAGATCTTTCAACTGTTGCCGTGGTAACCAATCATCAAAGTAAAACACGACATTTTGAATTGATTCGGTTTGACAAGAAAGTAAATATTTACGTTGGCGTCTGTTTACTTCTTTATTTTTTATTTGTTGTTTGTAAATGGCATAATTCATCCATTGCATTGTGGAATTGGAATATTAACGACGGGGGTGACGAAAGAAGAGGATTGGTAGCCGGACGCCCTTTGCCTATTCGTTCCGACGAGTGGTTGGTAGAGTCAAGCTTTATTTTGGCCCAGGAAAAAAATAATTTTCCGTTGTCAAATGAAGCCCTTGGATATGGTAATACACCATTGATGATGGGGTTACCTGTAAAGCATTTTTTGAGTATTATAAAACCTGCTTTATGGGGATATTATATTCTTGATTCCGAGAGAGCTTTTTCCTGGCAGTGGAATTTCAAAATCTTCCCATTTCTAATTTCTTCATTTTTGTTCCTGATGCTTTTTGAAAAAAATAATTTTCCGTTGTCAAATGAAGCCCTTGGATATGGTAATACACCATTGATGATGGGGTTACCTGTAAAGCATTTTTTGAGTATTATAAAACCTGCTTTATGGGGATATTATATTCTTGATTCCGAGAGAGCTTTTTCCTGGCAGTGGAATTTCAAAATCTTCCCATTTCTAATTTCTTCATTTTTGTTCCTGATGCTTTTTACCAAAAATAATTTTCTTATTAGTGTATTTGGAAGCGCCTGGCTCTTTTTGTCTTCGGCTATTCAATGGTGGTCCATCAACACGGAGATATTCACTTACACATTCTTTATCATTATTTCATTAATATACGTAATGTACTCTGTGAGCAAACGGTTAATCCTGGTCAATGGACTTATATTTATCATCTCAGCTTACTCCTTTGCCACAATATTGTACCCGGCTTATCAGGTCCCCATAAGCTATTTTATTCTCTTCCTGGTCATAGTATATGTAGTCAATCAGAAAAATTTCAAGGTCTTATGGAGGGAGAAATTTTTGAAAATCGCGGTTTTGGTCGGCAGCCTGATTGTTTTGATAATCCTTGGCTATCTGTTTTATGTAAAATGCAGTGATACAATCAAACTTATGTCCAATACCGTTTACCCCGGAAAAAGGAATGAAACTGGAGGAGGGCTCAATTTTATATCGATGTTTAACGATAACTTTTCGTGGTTTGTGCATGAAACCTACTTTCCTCCTAAATGGGGAAATATTTGCGAATTGTCATCTTTTTTAATGTTGTCTCCTATTGTTGTTGTCCTTGTAGTCTACATTACCTAAAAACAAAAAAAGTTAACGCCCTTTTTATTTCACTACTGGTTTTTCAATTCTTTATATACATATGGCTAATTAAAGGTTTTCCGGAATTCCTATCTAAGCTCACCTTGCTCAAAACAAGTCCACCACATAGAACGTTTTTTGTCTTTGGTTTTTCAAATGTTGTGTTCACTCTTTTGTATTTAGGTCAACCGAAGGACATGGATTTTAGTGCAAGCCAGCAAAGAAGTAAAGTGCTTGTTTTCATTGTTATCTTTTGCGCTGCCTTTGGCATTAATTTCTTATTAAATAGACAAGCGGACAGATTTTTTTCAATCGTTCAAATTTTCAACGCTGCAATATTATTTTCAATCCTAAGTTGGCTATTGGTGTATTTCAAAGAAGCAAAGATCTTCCAGTATTTATTTTTAGCTGGTTGCTTTTTCTTCGTGGCTTCTAATGCCCTCATTAATCCTCTGAGTAAAGGTCTATCGCCATACTTCGATAATAAAGTATATGAGACTGTATCAACAATTAGGAAAAAGGACCCCAATGCTGGGTGGGTGGTTTTCGGACACATGACTGCACCCGAATTTTTAAAGGCGGCAGGTGTAAATTGTTTTAACGGAGTTCAATATGCACCACCTCTTGAAAAACTTCATGTGTTGGATCCCAATTTAGAAAGCGAAAGTGTTTATAACAGGTATGCGCATATTTTGTTTTTTCCGTTGATTGAAGGCGGGGATTCTGTTAAATTTACTCTCAATCAAGCCGATCTTTATACTATTCAAATGGATCCTTGCTCTCCTAAGTTAAAGCAAATAGGAATAAAATATTTTATGTTTGGCTATAAGCCGCCCGACGCCGAAGTAAGGTGTATGGCACCTGTAAAAGATGGTTACGGTTTCTTTATTTATAAACGTAAAGATTTATAAACATTGCTATAGTAGTGCCGGGCTCTATAATGTGGGCCAGCACTTGAAATAGGTTAATCTCCATGAGATTTCGATGACTGAGTTTCATTGACATTTAAAATTTTGTTCCATGTCGAAAAGAGCAAAATCAACATGCCTCTTTGTTCACTACAATGCCAGCATGAGGGTAAGTGACTACGTTATTACCTACCTGGAGCATTTGTCAGCGATTGGCTTTGAAATATTTCTTATATCCAACTCACCCATAAAGCAAGAATGCCAAGATTTGATTGCAAACCAAATTCCAAACTGTAAAATTTTTGAAAGAGAGAATGAGGGTATAGATTTCGGTGCCTGGAAATGGGCATTGCAACGAAAAATTATTCCCGAGGATACCGATTATTTGTTGTTGACAAATAGCAGCGTTTACGGCCCTATTTTCCCTCTCGACCCGATAGTGAATGACATGTTATCTAAACCGGGCATTGATTTTTGGGGACTTACCGAAAATTTCCAGGGAGAATGGCACTTACAATCTTATTTTTTACTCTTATCAAAAAGAGTATTTAATTCCGAGGCATTTAAGAAAGTATTTAGCCAGCCATTTGCACAAATGAGTAAACGGCAGATTATCGATAGAGGTGAGTTACTGTTATCAAGATCTTTGGCTGATTACGGCTTTAAAGGCAAGCCTTATATTCCATACAATGAGCTTGATCCCAATTTTGAAATGTGGGATGCAAAAAATCCCACACATTTCTTCTGGGATAAGCTAATCGCGAAGTTTAACTTCCCCTTCGTAAAAAAAGAGTTGATTTTAGAAAATCCCGAGAATATCCAGAGTACAGACAAAGTATTTTCATTGATACGGAAGTATAGTTCCTACCCTATCGAAAACATAAAGAAATCCATATCTGATTTTCTCGCTTCATTTGCCTCCTCCGGCAATCTTCCCAACACAGTAAGCGTATTATGCCATTTATACTATCCAGGATCTATATACTATTTTCTCTCTCGAATAGCCGGTCTCAAGTCCCGTCACACTCAGTTTTTTTTTAACGTCTCCGCGTCTCTTTTTCATGATACTTTCTTTATGGAAATGCTGAGAAAACACTTCCCCGGAGCTGTTCTTATTTGCACTCCTAACCAGGGAAGAGATATTGGCGGCAAGCTGGCTGCACTGGATGTATTAATGCGATGTAAGATCCAAACAGATTATACCCTCATTATTCACGATAAACTTAGCCCACATACTGCAACTGGTATTGAATGGCGGAATAAATTGTTTCGAATTATTAATCGGGAACGACTGCCGGAAATTTTCAAAAAATTTCGTCAAAATGCCGAGGCAGGTGTCATCGCTGCAAAGGAATTTATTCAAAATGAGTTTGATGTTGATAAGAACCAATTCACCTGTACCAGCAATAATAATCTGTTGAATTATATAAAAAAGTATGATTTGACCACCTTGAATTATAATTTTGCGGCTGGTACCATATTTTGGATCAGGACCGAAATTCTGAAAAGTTTCTTTTCGCTGCACTCGCCTCTATCAGTTCGAAAAGATTTTGAAAAAGGGAATTCTCTTGACTTTGAGAAAGGAACGAATATTCATGCCTGGGAAAGATTATTTTCCTTCGTTGCGCATTCACAGGGCTTTAAAACAATAGGTATCTAGTGCTCCTACCTTCTTTTTTTATAATTGATTTTGAAAAATATGAGGATGTGCCTGAGGTCAACATGCCAATGAACACGCATCTCTGCTATAAAATAACTTCCGCGTCGATTCACTTTATTGAGTCATTCTACGCAAAGTTATTTTTGTCACCGAAAGGATATCCTTTTTGTTTGCTTTTGGATATTGGGGAATTGTTGAATAAACCTGAGGAGAAAGATGAAAATATTATCGAGCTATTAGTTTCCTTCACTTTTCATGCTAGGTATATAAAGAATGATCGCGACAATCCCATCGTACTGTTTTTTATTAACAAACCGAATGAAGGTATCCATATTGCTGATATGATTACTGCCTTTAAAAAACACGGATATAATGACGTCGAGACCATATTGGTTCGCAATAATAGTGTCATAGCCGCCCAAAAAAGTGAAGCGAAGAACATCTTTAACATTCAGGGAGATATGAATAATCTGGCTTTGGACTACATTGATTCAATTAGACAAGTTGTTTCTTGTAATTCATCACTTTTCTTTTTTTTAGATACCCCACGCGACCTCATCGAGATTTTGGAAACTATACAAAAAACGGAGCTGATAATTAAATCAGAACTACCTCAGACATTTGGACTTCTGAATGAGAATATAT
>VBAU01000245.1:15114-18908 GCA_005883855.1 Bacteroidota bacterium | reverse complement strand
AAGGCTTTGCAGGAACAACTTGATTCATTAGATAATTATCACAATTCTAATTCATCATTCAACAGGTACAAAAGGCAAATCACAGAATTGCTGGCGTATTATAAAAGCGAGTACGAGATTCTACCTCTTTGGTATAAACGTTTCGGACACATCATCAAAGTTTTAATGGGCAAACGGAGTTTCCGCTCTTTATTCGATGACAACGTAAAAAAATACAAGGATTGAAGTACTGGTTACTCACAACAGAATACCCACCAGAATTCGGGGGCGGAATCGGGACGTATTGTTCTCATTGGAGTTCAATACTCAACAACAATGGAGTTGAGTTAACTGTTTTTGTTCTCAACAAAAACGAAAAAAACTTTAAAGAAACAATCGAGAATAACATTCGAAGAATAGATTTCTCACCTTATTTGAAAGATACCTCTGAGTTTCTGGGTTATGAAACAATGGTGAGCTCGTCTTTTGAAGAAATAGTCAGGCTTTTTATTGAAAAAGAAGGGTCGCCTGATTGGCTGGAGGCACAGGAATACCATGGCATTGCTTACTTCATTCTGCAAAAAAAACACTTGGGCGCGGATTTATACAAAAATTTAAGAATTGTTGTCGCGTGCCACTGCCCATCGTTTATCACTTTTGAGCACAACCATGTAAGCCATTATCAACTTCCTTATTTCTGGATAGCTGAAATGGAAAAATTTTGCATGAAGGCAGCAAACCTTTGTGTTTTCCCCAGTCAATATCTCTGCGACGAAATTTTGAGCCGGTGTCCTGGCCTGGTTGAGAATTATTCTGTTCTCCACAATCCATATATAATCGCGAATGACTTTGCAAGTAATAATCATGATGAACAGGATGATTTTGCGATAATTGGAAAACTATCTCCTGCAAAAGGAATCCTTACAACGCTCAAAGTGTTTGAAGACCTATGGAAAAAGGGGTACAATTACAAGCTAAAATTAATAGGCGACGAAAATTATTTTTATCATGCGGCGGATCGGACGACCGGCGACTTGATCAGGAGACGATATGCTTCTCAGGTAAGTTCCGGTTTATTGACCATCACAGGCGCGCTAACACCTGTTCAAGTAAAAAAAGAAATCGAGACGGCAAAGATCATTCTTGTCCCGAGTACGGTAGAGAATTTCCCCTACACTGTCATTGAATCCATGGCCGTTGGAAAAATTGTATTGGCATCAACACAGGGTGGACAGAGGGAAATCATTCGTGATGGCCATAACGGTTTCCTCTTTGATCACGATGATCCTTCTGGTCTTGAAGAAAAGATACGTGCTACTTATACCCTAAAACATGACAGCATCAATAGCATAGCGACTGAGGCGATTAACACAATAAAGAATGAATGTGACCCCCACGCTTATTATAAAGCAAAACTTGACATTTTAGAAAAGCACACGACGCGGGTGAATGACCTGTTCCCTTTTGTTTCATCTGGTGCAAACGGCCGGATAAGTAACGGGGACGCGGAAACTGAAGAGTTACTTTCTGTTGTAATTCCCTACTTCAACCTGGGCAAATATATAGTGGATGCCATCGCTTCTATCGATGCTTCCGTGTATTCAAAAAAAGAAATTATCATCGTTAACGATGGAAGCAACGACGAAGAAAGCATCAATGTGCTAAAATCAATGAGGTCAAGGGCAGATATAAGAGTCATTGACCAGGAAAACCAAGGATTATCAGCTGCACGCAATATGGGGGCTCTGAAGGCAACGGGAAAATACCTTGCATTTTTGGATGCTGACGATCAAGTGGAGCAATCCTATTTTGAAAGCGCCATCAATATTCTGCAGCAAAAAAATAATGTGCACTTCGTTGGCTGCTGGATCCAATATTTTGATGGTGCTAATGGGAAATGGCCGGCATTTAATCCTGAGCCACCCCTCTTGCTTTATCACAATATGATCAATTCAAGCAGTCTTGTGTATAGAAGATCAAGCTTTTTAGAGGCGGGTCTCAACGATTCAAAATTCATTTTCGGCATGGAAGACTATGACAGTGTAATAAACCTTGTGAAAAACGGTTATCGTGGCGTAGTCATACCTGAATTTCTTTTCTTTTACCGCGTGAGAAAAGGGTCCATGGCACGGGGATTTAACAAAAGCAACAAATTGTACTCATACCAACTTTTGGCAGGAAAACATAAAGAGTTTTACACTACTTTTGCGGCCGAACTTTTTGGTTTGCTCAATGCAAACGGACCGGGAATTTATTTAGATAATCCAACGCTTGATTATCACATTACAGAAAGAATTCCCGTTGCAGGAGGCTTATCAAAAAAATTAATTTACCTGGTTAAAAAAAATGCAATTACCAGGAAAATGGCATACAAGATTTATCGGCTATTGAATAAGTAGATCATGATCCTGAGAATTCTGAACGATTGGTTTAAACGATCGAATAAAATTGAGCGGATTTGGTTGCTGGCGAAAATTGAATTTAAGCTTCGCTACTATGAAAATAGATTAGGTCTTCTGTGGGCCCTGATCAAACCACTAATGGATATTGCTATTTATTACGTGGTTTTCCAAATTATCTTGAAACAAAATATTCCTGCTTTCGCCTCTTACCTGTTTATCGGTTTAATACTCTGGAATTTTTTTGTCGAATCAACGACTGGTACTATTCAAATACTTAGCACAAAGAAGTACTTATATGAGTACAGCAATATGAATAAGCTGGAGATTTATGTTTCTACTTTGCTGAGCACGACAATTGGCTTTTTCTTCAATTTTATCATGTTTTTGATTTTCTACAATTTTTTCGAATCAGAATCCACCGGTGTATCTATACAAAACATTTGGATTGTTCTAGTGTTTGTGAACCTTTTTATTTTGTCGCTGGGCATGTCGCTCATCCTGTCCACCATTTATATAATAGCGAAAGATATCTCCCAAATCTGGATGGTGTTTACTTCATTTTTATTTTTTCTTTCACCGATATTTTATAAACTATCTACTTTTAAACAGGCCTTGCCCCGATTTAGTTATCTCAATCCCATTGCGGGTATTATTATTAACGCGCGAAGGGTGATGATGGAGCAAACACTGCCAAATTTCCGGTTATTAGCGTTTGACTATGCTTATGCCCTTACAATGTTAATAATCGGTCTTACCTTTTTAAACAGACTTGGCTCCAGGGCTGCTGAGAAACTATGACCATGGAAAACTACACAGCAATAATTGCAAAGGATATCAGTAAAACATTTCACATCTCGGAAGACAGCCACAATACGGTCAAGCACCGTCTTTTTAACTTATTCAATCCCACCAAAAGAAAGGACGTTGCTGCTTTAAAGATGACGTCGTTCGAAATAAAAAAAGGAGAATGTATCGGATTGATTGGAAGAAATGGTTGCGGCAAGACTACATTGACAAAAGTATTAGCAGGTGTGTATCCGACTGATACCGGTTATATAAAAATCAACGGGTCAACAATGTTAATGAACCTGGGAGTGGGCATGAGCCATGAGCTGACTGCTAGAGAAAATGTGTATGTATGCGGTTCGGTTTTGGGACTAAAAATAAAAGAGGTGGATGTGCTGTTTGATAAGATCATTGAATTCGCGGAGGTACAAGATTTTGTCGACACCAAAATTAAATTCTTTTCATCCGGGATGCATGCCCGCCTCGCATTTTCTATCGCGGTAAATGCAGGAGCCGATATCATGTTTCTCGATGAAATTTTTTCCGTGGGTGATATGAAATTCCAGGAAAAGGCAATTAAAGTTTTTGAAAGCTCTTGGGTACAGGGAAAAACAGTTATCCTTGTAA
>VBAU01000245.1:12047-15069 GCA_005883855.1 Bacteroidota bacterium | reverse complement strand
GAGATATTGTAACCGATCGGTGTTCATGAAAAATGGACAAATAGAATTTTTTGGCGACACCGGAAAAGCTATTGACCTGTATACTGCAGATAACGCCTAACGTCATACTTGTTTTCTCTTGTCGGTGAGTAAGAAAGGAATAAAAAATCCTGTTAACATCCCCCCAAGGCTGCGGTCGAAATAGATTTCGGTAACCCATGCCGATGCAAAGGTCAGGATGATTAATATACTCAGCCAATCGCCATATCGTCGTGCGTAAAACAGCGGAAGAATGATCCAACCAACCAGGAAAAGTGCCAGGCCAATAATTCCCATACTGTATAGGATGTCAAGGTAGTTGTTGTGAACATTCTTGTTTGTTTGCAATGCAAACTGAAAATCTTTCTCTCTGTATTTTTCCATGAGAACATCTTTCTTATCACCAATGTTCACTCCTTTTATCGGGTGAGTTAGAAACAGCTCCCAGCCACATTGCCACGCCGCTAATCGGAAATTCAACCCATTCCACTGATCTTTTGTAACCTCCATATTGTAATGACTTTCCTTGCCCATGCTTTTGTAATCGAACTCAGTGTAAGTAAGTTCTTTAAACCGGTTAAGCGTTTTGGGGAAAAATTTAAAAATGAGGACCACACCAATCAGCAATCCCATTATTAAAGCGGCGCCCCTCAAATATTTTTTTCTGCGAAAAATGTAATAAAAGGCAAAACCAAGCGTCATTGCATAAAGTACTAACATCAAATTTCGGCTGGCCAGTAAATAACTCATCCCAAAGAGAAAAACAACTGCCAGTATCATCCATGCTTTGTACGAATTTTTTTTATAGGCGATGTAGTATGTAAAAATGTAAATGGACAAGTTTACCAAAAGCGAAATGTAAATAGACTGTTGTTTTAAGATCTCTGTTAAAGAATCGCTGTATAAAAATTCCGATCGCTTGAAAAAATTGGACCGGTACAATCCCCACCCGAGACAAAGGACCATGATCACCGTTGTAAGCCACGCAAAGCCCAGCAGAGTTTTTTCTTTAAACTCTTTCCGTAGATATAAAAGGCCGATACTAACAGGAAAGTAAGCAAGGGGCAAACGAGGATCCAAATATCGGAGACCTCTTTCATAATTTGATGACAGGAGAACGCTTACCACGATCATAATAAAAAAAAGAAGCATCCACTGAATATGCTTTCTTTCTTTCAATAACTCCCATTTCTCTTTCCACGAGTTAAGGAAGAATGCATACACCGCCAAAAATATTGCAGCGAGGATATTTACCAGTTTTAACCAGGGGAGAAATAAAGTAGTTAAGAAAAGTAAGATTAGCGCAAAAAGAATTTTTTCTTTCGTGGTCATTTTCACAACATGGATTAGCCCACTTAATGTTTACATGTACAATCCACCATCGGCATTGACTACCTGCCCCGTCACATAGGAGCTCATATCTGAGGCAAGAAATAACGCAACGTTTGCCACGTCTTCGGCAGTTCCAAATTTTCCCAATGGAATCCCTACTTTATATTTTTCGGCTTGCTCGCCATCTTTTAAATACCCGGTCATATCTGTTTCAATAAACCCAGGAGCAATAGCATTGCAACGGACATTTCTGCTGCCCAATTCCCTGGCTACTGATTTTGTGAAACCAATTATCCCGGCCTTCGATGCCGCATAACTGCCCTGGCCTGCATTGCCCATAAGTCCAATGATTGAGCTCATATTGATTATGCTTCCCTTCTTTGCTTTCATCATGGGGCGAATCACCAGCTTGGTCATGTTGAAAACACTTTTCAAATTCACTTGCATTACCTCATCCCATTGTTCGGCATTCATTCGCAACAGCAAGTTATCTTTCGAAATGCCGGCATTGTTCACGCAAACATCGACCGTATTAAACTCTTTCAAAACATCGTTGACTAACGTCTCGCACTGAGCAAAGTCCCCTGCGTTGCTCTTGTACGACTTGCATTTGACACCGTGCGCTATAATTTTTTCTTCTAAGGCTTTTGCTTTTTCGGTGCTGCTGTCGCTTACGTAGGTAAAGACAACCTGTGCTCCATGCTCTGCGAATTTCAAAACAATTCCTTCACCGATCCCGCGTGAAGCACCGGTTACTATGGCAACTTTTCCTTCGAGTAGTTTCATAATGTCCTTTTATAATTATCCTATCGAGCGTGTCAGGGCGAGCAAAAGTAACTTATTGTCGCAGATTGCGCCGATGAGACGTGCAGCATTTTGCGGTCCCCAGTCATTTCTCTCTGTTGCTTCAAACAGCTAGTATTTCACATGAGCAACATTATTTCCTCGATAAATTTTCTGTCATTACTTAATCGCGGCACTTTATGCTGGCCACCCAGTTTGCCTTTGTCTTTAAGCCATCGACTAAAAATGCCTTTTTTTAATTCATGAACTAAAGGTTTTCTCAAGGCTATATCCTTATGTCTCTTGGCTTCATAATCGCTGTTTATTTGTTTCAAAGCAGCATCAAGTTCGGCGCTGAACTTTTCAAGATTATCCGGCGCCTTTTCAAACTCAACCAGCCATTCATGGGCACCATTTGACGAATCGGAAAAATAAACTGGAGCAGCTGTATAATCATTTACAACAGCGCCCGTCCGCTCGCTTGCGACAGCCACAGCTTTATCGGTGTTGTCAATTATCACCTCTTCTCCAAAAGCATTGATAAAATGTTTGAGCCTGCCTGAAACTCTTATTCGAAAAGGATTTAGCGAAGTGAATTGAACAGTGTCTCCCAGTAAATATCTCCACAAACCTCCGTTGGTACTAATGATTGGCGCGTAGTGCTTACCAATTTCCACGTCCTGCAATCCGAGCGTTTGCGGAGCTGTAGTCCCACATTCACTCACCGGCATGAATTCCATAAAAATTCCGTGGTCCACAAACAAGAGCATGCCATCATCGCCGGGAATTTCATCCGCTCCAAAAAAACCCTCGCTGGCATTGTACATTTCAAGGTAATTGACCTTTTTGCCAATCAACTTATTGAATTGTTCTTTATATGGCGTAAATG
>VBAU01000245.1:6652-12039 GCA_005883855.1 Bacteroidota bacterium | reverse complement strand
TTCTTTATATGGCGTAAATGAGACGCCGCCGTGCATATACAATTCCAATGATGGCCACACTGCGCTGATCGTCTGTTTGCCGGTGATCTCAAGTATTCGTTTAAGGAGTACCAGAGTCCACGTGGGAACACCCGAAATGGAAGTAACATTTTCCTTAATCGTGTTCTCCGCCAGCTTTTCAATCTTATTTTCCCATTCATCCATTAGGGCGATGCTCAGATCCGGTGTCCGAAGCCAATGACCCCAAAACGGAGAATTTTGTAACAACACCGCGCTGAGGTCCCCGTACTGGGTCTCGGCATTCACCTGGTGGATGGTATGGCTACCTCCGATCACAAGTCCCTTCCCGGTCAACAATTCCGAATCAGGATTGAATGCGTAGTATAACGTAAGCACATCCTTTGCAGCTTTGTAATGACAATCCTGTAAACTTTCTTCACTCAATGGAATGAATTTACTTTTATCGCTTGTGGTGCCGCTACTTTTAGCAAACCAGTGAACGGGAGTATTCCAAAGAATATTTTGTTCGCCGTTCATGATACGATGGATGTAACCCTTCATGTCATCATATTCATGAATGGGAACTTCCTGCTTATAGGCTTTTACGTTGAAGAGTTTGGAGAAATTGTATTTCCTGCCAAACTCAGTGTATTGCGCAGAAGTTACCAGGTCTTGAAGCACTTCACGCTGCGCGTCAACAGGATTATTTTTCCATCCGTCGATGCGCCAGAACCTCATGCGGGCAAGCGATGATATGGCAGGAGACAATAGTTTCATGCTTCATAGCAAGATAAGCAAGATCTGATTTCCTAAATGAGCGCTTCTTAAGAGCTAGGATTGTTCACCTTTGAGAAAAAGCAAAATCGTGTTCAAATCAGTCACCACATCACCACCTTCCGCCAAAAATTTATCGGCTCGTGCAAGTATTTCAGGGTTGTTATTTTGTTTTCCGTATTCAATTAAGGATCGCTTGAGTTCCGTAAGAAACTTTGCGTAATCATCCAGGCCCAGGTTTACCACCATATTGTCATCGCTAATGTAGCCGTAGCCTAAACTTCTTTCCCTCTCATGTTCGGCTTCCTGGATTCTATCACGCCAGTCTAACGCACTTTCTACAGAGCGAATAATATTATCGAGGACATCACTTGTTTTGCCTCTTGCTTCTTCATGTAACCAGTCTTTTCTTTTCAATTCAAAGTTTCGACCCAGGTACAATTTTCTCACCTGTTCATCTTCGGCCAGTTCCTCTGCTGTACCCTGTTTAAAAATCTTCCCTTCGATCAAAAGATACGCCCTATCACAAATTGAAAGCGTCTCCGTGACATTATGATCGGTGATCAATATTCCAATATTCTTGTATTTTAACTTGGCAACAATAGATTGAATGTCTTCCACAGCAATAGGATCGATCCCAGCAAACGGCTCATCCAATAACATAAATTTAGGGTCAACAGCAAGTGCTCTCGCAATTTCAGTCCGTCTTCTTTCTCCTCCGCTCAACACGTCGCCGTTGCTTTTCCGAACATGATGCAAGTGAAGCTCGTCGAGCAACCTCTCCATTTTTTCCTTCTGCTCTGCCTTACTCAGGTCGGTCATTTCCAAAACTGCGGAAATGTTATTTTCAACGCTTAACTTTCTGAAGACCGATGCTTCCTGCGGCAAATAACCAATGCCCATTCTCGCGCGTTTGTACATGGGCAACCTGGTGATATTTTTATCGTCTAAAAATACGTCCCCTACGTCGGGCTTTATTAATCCGACGACCTGGTAAAAAGTAGTAGTCTTTCCCGCTCCATTTGGACCAAGCAGACCCACTATTTCTCCCTGGTTCACTTCAATCGAAACATGGTTCACCACCGTACGGCTTCCGTACCGTTTTACCAGGTCTTTAGTGTAAATAGTAATTGCCAATAAACAGATTTGGGCAAAAATACCGGAACATAGGTAATTGCTGAAGGGAAGCTGTAAGTTTTAGAGAAATGACAACTAATGAAGTGAAACGCGGTGACCTGCCACTTTTCACGTTTGACGCTGCTTATAGATCTTCCTGACTCGCCCTTTTTAGTAGCTCTTTTTCTTCCTCGGTTAAATGACTGTAACCTTTCTGATTTATTTTGTCCAGGATTTCATCAATCTTTTGTTGAGTGAGGTTGGGAGTCTTTGTAAAAGGTTGAGTGCTGGCTTTGTAAAATAATTCTTGCTTTACTTTTCTTTTTTTTAAGTGTTTTGAAGGATTAAACAGATTATTGAACCAATCATACAAGTTGTTCATCCATTCGCTGCCATCGTAGCCTCTGCGCAGTGTGTAAATAAACAGAAACCCACCGATGGCGCCTGAAAGATGGGCGATGTGTCCACCGGAATTCGTTCCAGGAATAGTTGCGAGGTCAATGATTAAAAATATCATCGTTAACACCCACAACGGTATGCCGCCATTAAGCATCGGGAAAATTCTGTAACCTGGAGCAATCATCGTGGTCGCGATAGCGATGGCCATTATTCCCGCGGATGCACCTAAGGCTCCGGGAACGCCTTGAAGGGCCGGAATAAAATTTACTGAAAGAAGAAATCCAATCGCGCCTGCGATGCCGCCATAGATGAAAACGGGGATGATCTTTCTATTGCCTGTCAGATCCTGCATGATATAACCAAATGCCCATAGCCAAAGCATATTACTTAGAATATGCCACACATCTTCATGATAGAACATGTGAGTGATAAGCGTCCATGGCTTCTTGATAAAATCGCTGAAGTGCGCAGGTAGTGCAATGTTCTTTGTGAAATCGGCAGCATAGTTTGCCTTTGCAATATTTTGTTCGAATCCAAAAAAATAGAGGACATAAATAAATTTGAATAACACAAAAACCACCAGGTTGATAGCGATCAACATGGTCAAAGCGTTTCCATCCTGCCCCAGGAATAAACGGCGTTTGTATTCTTTTTCGTAGTAGTTCATTCTAGTTTCTCGATCCTGGTTTCTGGTGGCTGTTTAAGGCTTCGATGATAATGGTTGGTCTTACATTTTTGTGACTTGTTACTGGTGAGCAACCCTTTCCGATTACCAGCGCCAAGCAACCAACAACTAGCAACTAATATAACGATCGTCGGTTGGTTTTGTTCCAAATAAATACAATAATAAAGCCAGTAATAGCGCCGCCGAGGTGAGCAAAATGGGCTACATTATCTCCACTAACATTGGAAAACCCACCAAAGAGATCAAGTCCCACCATTACTAGAACCATCCATTTTGCTTTGATCGGAAAAGGGATAAAAAGGAAGAACAATTCGGTATTAGGAAACAGGTAAGCAAAGGCGGCAAACAAGCCCATGATCGCCCCGGAAGCTCCCAACGCAGGCGCGGATGCGCCCATTATTCTCTCCGGCGTCACTGCGGGGCTACCCGCAATTATATCCTGCATCAACGCCTCGCAACGAAAATATTGCATGGTCAAATGCAAAGCAGCGGCTCCCACTCCGCTAGCGAGGTAAAAAATTAAAAATCGTTTTGGTCCCCAAACATTTTCTAGTATTCTGCCAAACATCCACAGCGCAAACATGTTAAAAAGAATGTGCGCAAACATGGTTGGAGAGTGTGAGAATAAATGAGTAAAAATCTGGTATGGCTGAAATTTTTGATATTCATCGATCCAATTTTTTTCAACCAATAGCTGGTGAAGAGATTCGGGCATGATTGGGTAGAGCATTAATCTTTCGGTCAAATGAGTAATGGTCAGCTGCCCTACAAAAACTAATACATTTATAATGATAAGATTCTTTACAACCGGGGGGAAATTGCTTGGTCTAACGTATCTAAAATCACTCATTCGGTAAAGTTAAAGGTTATGTCTTAAGCCGAACAGAACAATTGCCGCCGACCGGCTGTTAAATTTCATTTCAATTTGAGCTGCACTACATTTTCAATGTGATGGGTATGTGGAAACATATCTACAGGCTGAATTTTTGTAACTCTGTATTTTTCCTTGAGCATATATAAATCTCTTGCTTGTGTAGCCGGATTGCAGCTAACATACACAACGATGGGCGCTGCAATGTCTAAGATTTTTTTTACAAGGTCTGCGTGCATGCCAGCCCGCGGGGGATCTGTGACGATTACGTCTGGTTTTCCATGCTCTAAAAAGAATTCGCCGTTACAGATGTCGATCACGTCACCGGCATAGTACTCAGTACGCTGCGATAAGTTGTTCAGAGCCGCATTTTCTTTTGCATCATTAACAGCTGCCTCAACGGCTTCCACGCCAATGATCTTTTTTGCATTGCCACTTAGAAAGATTCCGATGCTGCCTGTGCCACAATAAAGGTCATAAACAATTTCATCGCTCTTTAACTCCGCAAATTCTCGTGCTACCTTATATAATTCTTGCCCTTGTCTTGTGTTCGTTTGAAAGAAAGATGTAGGCCCGATCTTAAATTGAAATTCTTCGCCGTCGCCTCCGGACATTTTTTCAATCACATAACCCTTCCCAAAATAACTCACCGGTTCGAGATCGATTAAGCTATCGTTCCATTTTGTATTGATCGTATACAGTAACGTGGTTATTCCGGGGAATTTTTTTAAGATGAAATCGAAAAGGTTATTTCTCTTTTTTTCGTCGTCTTCTGCAAACACGACGTTTACCATTACTTCGCCTGTTGTGCAAATGCGAATCTGCATTGTTCTTAGAAATCCATGGTGATTTTTTATGTCGTAGAAGTTGTAGTCGTTCGCGATTGCAAACTCTTTAACTGCCAGCCGCACCGCATTGGTTGGTTCATCCTGCAAAAAGCAAGTCTTTATATCAATGACCTTGTCAAAGACGCCTTTAGCATGAAATCCCAAGGCCCCAGCCCCTTCCCGTTCCCGAACGGTCGGGGCCATCAAAGTACTGGGCTCGCGTTTCGAAATCTCTCTTTTGATTTTGTGGAATTCTTCATCAGGTAAGAATTCATGCGTGCTAAAGGTGTATTCAAGTTTGTTCCTATAAAATTTCGTTTGCTCAGCGCCAATAATTGGCCGGGTCTCGGGCAACTCGATAGGCATGGCATCAATTCTTCCAATCCGTTTTAGATTTTCCTCGACCTGTTTTTGTTTATACTGCAACTGTTTCTCGTAGGGAAGCATTTGCCACTGGCAACCGCCGCAAACTCCAAAGTGCGGACAAAACGGATCGACTCTCTCTTTTGAGTATTCGTGAAAATGGATAGGATATCCCTCCGCCCAATCCTTCTTATTCTTGAACAGCTTTACATCCACAATATCTCCCGGGACCACTTTCTCTATAAACACCACTTTGCTGCCCACCCTCGCCAGCGACTTGCCCTCTGCGGCATAATCTTCAACTTTGACTTTTTCCAATATTATGTTTTTCCTTTTTCTCACGAGGCAAAGC
>VBAU01000245.1:0-6574 GCA_005883855.1 Bacteroidota bacterium | reverse complement strand
ACAAAACTCCACAATTTCAACAACCCCGGAACCATTTAAGCGGCTCGCTTGTCTTAAACAGTTTAAGCCGTTCAAAGCTTGCACACGGTCAAAGGGTCCAACGAACCTACAACCATTTAAACCGTTCAAAGGTTATAATGGGTCAACAATGGTGTCAAGCCGTCCCCGGAATCATTTGCACGGTCCCAAGGTTGCGATGGGTCAATTGCTGGTAAGGCTGACGTAACGAAATTGAAGAATTCCAATATTCTGGAACCTTTTGAACGATTTCCTCGTCTCTTAACGAGTCGTAAACCACAAAAGCCTTAGGGCTTTATACTGATTTGAATATCTTTGTCGTTATTCAACCTCATGAAACGAATCGCCCTCATTGCGGCCTTACTAACATCAAGCCTCGCTTTTGCCCAACCACCGGGCCACGAGATCTCAGTAAGCTTCCGGCCTTTCAAAAATGAGTACATTTTCCTTGGACACTACGAAGGAAAGCAACTACCCATCGTTGATTCTGCCTTGCTGGATGACAGGGGGGAAACGGTATTTAAGGGCCCAAAGAGTCTGGCGGGCGGGGTTTATTTGATAGGTTATCCAAATAAGAAGGGCTACTTCGAATTTCTTGTCGGCAAGGATCAGCGATTTTCAATAAAAGCGGATTCATCAAACCTCGACAATGTTAGTTTCAAAAATTCTCCTGAAAATGACCTTTTCAAAAGCTATCGGCATTACATGGCCGTCAATGGCAAAAAGATTGACAGCGCCAGAAAACTGTTGTCTTCGGCCAAAACGGCCAAAGACTCATCAACTTTGAACAAAACTATTACAAAAGCAAATGAGGAAATTAAGGACTACAGGTCGAATATAATTAAGAAGTATCCTGATGCAACGCTTACTTTTTTATTGAAATTGTTACAGGAACCTGAAATTCCCCCGGCCTCCCAGCATCCCGCTGGCAAGTATGATTCACTTTATGCCTACCAGTACTTTAAATCTCATTTCTGGGATGGCATTAATTTTTATGATGACCGGCTGATTCGCACACCCATTTTTGAAGTTAAACTTGATAAGTATTTTGAACAGTTGGTTTATCCAAACGCTGATTCAGTGAATAAAGAAATCGATTGGATGCTGGGATACGCAAGCGTAGCTCCTGAAAATGAAAAATTCCTGTTACTAAAATTTGTCAACCGGTATATTGCCATGAAGTACATGTGGGAGGACGCAGTGTTTGTGCATTTATATGAAAAATATTTTGCTCAAAAAACTTACCCATGGCTTACTGATAAAGGGATGAAAACCATCCAGGATAGGGCATACAACCTGATGGCAAATATTCTCGGTAATCCTGCACCGGATATTGATCTGCCTGATACCACCGGAACGAACATCACGCTTTACCGGTTGACCTCTCCTTACACCGTTGTTCTGATTTGGGATCCAACCTGCAGCCATTGTAAGGAAATTGTTCCAAAAGTAGATTCCTTATACAAGAGTAAATGGAAAACGGAAGGAGTAAGAGTTTTTGCAATGGCGAAAGAAACCGATGGCAATAGAAATGATTGGATGAATTTTATTCGCCAGCACCACCTTGAGGAGTGGGCCAACGTGTATTATTCGAAGACTGATGAGAAAGCACGGATCGAGTCAGGTGTGCCCGGGTATTCGCAGTTATATGACGTCTTGACTTTCCCGACATTATATTTGTTGGATAAAGACAAACGAATAATTGCAAAAAAATTGAGCTTCGACCAAATTAATGACGTGCTTGAAGAGAAAATTAAGAACCACCAATAATCACCACCAGATAAAATTCAAAACTATGAATAAAAAATGGGGGCTTGCGGTCTTCGCCCTTTTCCTTGTAGAGATAACCTCTGCTCAAACCTTGTTTACGTATGGACCTTACTCGACAGACGCCAAAGATTTTCTAAGAGCCTTCAACAAAAATAACACGGCTGGTTCGGCAAACAAAACAAAAGCGATGAGAGATTATCTTGATCTGTACGTTGCTTCCCGTCTCAAAATCCGGGAGGCTTATAGTAGGGGTTACGACACTCTCTCCCAAATAAAAAATGACATTGAAAATTTACGGTCGCAGATTATAGAAAACTATTTGAACGACCCGGCAGCTTCTAACAAGCTTCTGATGGAGGCCTTCCGGCGTAGCCAAAAAGACATTCACGCAGGACATATTTTTATCAGTTATAAAAATAGCTCCGGTGTAGCCGATACGGCTGAAGCAGAACGTAAAGCAAAAGAGGTTTATGAGAAATTAAAAAAGGGAGAAAATTTCGCAAGCCTGGCTCAACAATATTCCTCTGACCCAACAGCAAAGACCAATAAAGGTGATATTGGTTGGGTGACGGTCTTCACTCTTCCATATGAGTTTGAGAATATTGTTTACGCCACGGCACCGGGAAAGTTTTCGGCTCCCTACAGATCAAAAATCGGAATTCATATTTTTAAAAATCTCGGTGAACGGAAGGGCGTGGGCAAGATGAAAGCCGCACAAATATTGTTGGCCTTTCCTCCTGATGCTGATGAGGGTACCAAAAAGAGAATGGCTTCCCTGGCAGATTCATTGTACCAGCGCTTGCTAAAAGGCGATGACCTGGCCAAACTTGCCGGGCAATACAGCAACGATTACGTATCTGCCGCATCAGGTGGTGTTGTGCCAGAGTTTGGCGTGGGACAATACGATCCTGAATTTGAGAAAGTGGTTTTTGGTTTGACAAAAGACGGCGAAATCAGTAAGCCATTCCTCACATCGCATGGATATCACATTGTAAAACGCATCAGCGCAACTCCAGTGGTCAGGGATCCAAACAACAAGGCATACATGGATCAATTGAAATCCCAGGTCAACACCAGTGATAGGATGCTGTCTGCCAGGAACACCGTGATCGATAAAGCGTTGAAACAAATTCCGATAAAAAAATATCCATATTCTGACAAGGAGTTAATGATGTTATCAGACAGTCTCCTGGACAATAGACGCCTCACATCCCCGGTCAGCATCACAAGGACAACTCCGTTGTTTTCCATCGGGAATAACCTCTTTACGGTGAGCGACTATATAACTTATGCGCAGACCTGGAGATATAAATCAGACGGAACGGGGGTGAAGCCCTATCAACAAGTGATGGATGGATTTGTTCGGTCCAAAGCGGAGGACTATTACCGGTCACATCTTGAGGACTTCAACAGTGATTTTCGCGCGCAGATGAACGAATTTAAAGACGGCAATTTATTCTTCGAAATAATGCAACAGGAAGTCTGGGGCAAGGCACAAAATGATACGGTAGCACTCAAAGCATACTACGTAAAAAATAGAGGTCGATATAATTGGAAGCAAAGCGCAGACGCCATAATATTTTTCTGTGGCGATGAAGCCAGCGCCAAAACATTGTATGATGCTATCAAGAAAAATCCATCTTCATGGAAGACTGTCTCTGACGCCATGGGCGAAAAAGTAGTAGCAGACTCCTCTCGTTACGAGTTCGAGCAAATTCCTAACGGCACTAAAATACCGGTGCAGTCGGGCGTAGTGACCTCACCTGTGAAAAATAACGCAGATGGAACGGTTTCATTTGCGTATGTTTTGAAAACATATGGCGCTGGCATGCCACGTGCATACAATGACGCCAAAGGCCTTGTGATAAGTGATTACCAGGCCGAATTAGAAAAGAAGTGGCTGGCCGAGTTAAAGAAAAAATATCCGGTGAACATTGACGAAAAAGTCTTTCAGCAAATTGCCACCGTAAAATAGAAATTTATTAGCTCCAATTGGGTGCCACAGGCCTGCCAGGCAGGTTGCACGGAATAACACAGATAATCATTTGCCGCTTATCCCTTCGCGGTTTGATTTTAAGAAATCGGCAAAGTGAATTTGACTCCATATTCACTGGTTTAAGTATCATTCTTTACTTTTTAGCTATGCCTTTAAAATGCTTCGGCTTTAATTAGCGTTCCTTTATCATTTCCTTAATACTTTGGTAATTGCCAATGGTAGAGATTCACTTGCTGCGTAATGAGCAAGAAAATAATTTAGTTGCGGTTATTGATTTCTTCACTTTAAAATGTATAGCAATGAAAAAATTATTTTTTGCCTTCGTCGTGTTGCTTGGTTCAACAGCAATGTACGCTTCAACGCCACCCGAAATAAATGAGAAAGTTTTAAAGGCATTCCAGGAAACCTTTACCGATCCAAAAGAGGTAAACTGGCATGAATACGAGAATTACTATGAAGTAGATTTTAAGCAGGATGAAATAAAAACACAGGTGCGCTATGACGCCGATGGAAATATTACGGGAACAACACGCTATTACTTTGAAAAAACCTTACCGCCTCATATCATGGCAAACTTAAAGAGGAAATACCCCCAACGTTCTGTTTACGGCGTAACGGAGATTTATGCTGAAAATGATCTTCAATATTACATAACCATGGAAGATGATAAGAACTGGTACATTGTAAAATCAAATCCTGTGGGGAATCTTGATCAGACAGAAAAATATAAGAAGGCAGCGACCAAATAAAATACTACCGAGATCAATGAAGGGAATAAGTAATCCACTTGTACTTGAAAGCCGTTTTAATTAAGAAAACGGCTTTTTTTGTTGGCTGACCACTACTCGCATATATGCGCGGCAGGCTCACTCCACGATCACTCTAATATGCAAACATTTCTCGGCTACTATAGAACTAATGGCACTCTTTGCGTACTCCACGCTCCTGTGCGTCCATTCTGCGTCCGCAGGAGCACGAAGTGAAGTCGGAAACGCTGCGGATCTTGCAATAAAAAAGCAGGCTGATTAGAAAACCGCCTGCGTGGTCATAATTGACCGTTCACATGAGAAAACTTTATTTAAACGATGTAGTTATTTTAAACGAGAGCTGCTATGACGCTATATAAATTTACACATAGCTTTCCTCGTCTTCAGAACTAGTTTACCCAACCATGAATTTGTAATACTGAATCTTCGCTTCTTTTCGTGTATCAAGGCCATGCGCCGTTCATAACGTCTGGATCGATTGATGCGCAAAAAAAAATGCCACTTTATCCATGGCATTTTTCTCTTCGTGGGTAAAATCGTCAATATCCAGGGTTTTGAGGGAGAATGTTTGCATTGGCATCAATTTCCGGTTGTGGAATTGGCCATGTCCATTCACGATCGCCGGGTCCAAGTGTGCAGAAGCTTGAACAGTTAGCTCTGCTTATGGTGCGCGTTGTTCTCTTGAGATCAAAAAAGCGGTGACCTTCACAAATCAATTCCTTTCTTCTTTCCAGTTCGATTGCATCTTTTAGTGCAGTGCCTGCAAGAACCACCGGCACATATCCATTGATTCTTGCGGCTCGTAACGTATTAAGATCGGCGAGCGCATCCACGTTATCACCTTTCCTCACATAGGCTTCAGCGCGTATCAAATACATTTCGCCCGTCCGGAATGCCTTGAAATTTACTACGCCATCCGGCTTTCCCAATTGTGCTGCCTTCGCCAGGTATTTGGATAAAACAAGACGCGAAGGATTAGCCGGGTTGGGAGGATTACCGGTATTGATAGTTTTGAAATAAGACGTGTACCTTATGTCGTTCGTCGCATCATAGGTTAGTAGGAGCGTGGGATTTGGCCGGTACTGACTTCTATTGGTAGTTGGGAAGTAAACATTTGAACCCGGCGCGCCTTGTCCTGCTTCAAAAATGCATGACCAAAACACTTCTGATGTGGAACCATCCGTCCAGATATCTGGAAACACTACCCGGGGTGCCAATGGGCGGGCATTGATGGCGAGCGTTGTATACTTGATAGCGCTATCAAGCTGGTTACTGTACAAAGCCTCTCGCGCGAGAATCGCATTTACCGCGTTAGCGTCTATATAAGCACGGCTGCTCCCGGAATTGATCGCATGATCCATACCGCTCATTAGCGTCTTTGCGGTTTTAAGGTCCTGCTCAATGTGATTGTAATCATCTTTTACAGTTCCACGAGGTGGCTTTTGTTCATAATCAAAAACAGTTATGTATGGAATGCCTGGGGTTGTTGAATTACGATCATAATCATCGACGAAATATCTCATAAGGTCAAAATGCGCTAAGGCTCTTATCGCCAGCGCTTGTGCTTTGATACGATTCGCAGCGCCCGGGTTTTCTGAAGAATATTTGTCAATATTATTTTCAACAATGTTGGCACTTCTGATAATTCTGTAAGCTGCAATCCATGTATTCTCGATCTGCGTTTCATCTTCAGCATACGCCCATCTTGAAAAAACTCTTTCGTTACCGAGTGATTCCCCGGTTTCATTTGTATTATCACTTAATATGTCCGGCAAACAAGCAAACGCATTCGAAGCTCCGTCGGTAGCTCCATAGTAACTCGTGCTGCGAAACCCGGTATACGCGCCGGTTAGTGCAAATTCGTAATCCTGGATAGAATTTAATTGCTGCCCGTCGAGGCTAAATTGAGGCTCTATATTTAAAACTTTTTTGCACGAGATCATACACGAAGCCACCGCTAGAATGCCTATAAACTTTTTCGTTGTCATAATTTCAATAGTTTAATTTTTTAGAGTCCAGCATT
>VBAU01000244.1:14240-15025 GCA_005883855.1 Bacteroidota bacterium | reverse complement strand
TCTGGTCAAGCAATTTGTAATCCTCGATCTCTTCTAATAATTCCGGATGCTCCGAAAAGCGATCTATCATTTCTCTGCAGGTTGCCGAAGCGGCATCCAGGTCGTTAGCGGCTATTTCTTTCCAGACTCTTAGCAGCGGCTGAAAAGATAAGTTGCTCCTGAATGCGGACGAGAAATTTGTCCTTGTGTCCATGCTGAGTGCTTTTTGAGAGTCTACAAGGGGTATGGGCAATCTATAAATTTATCTATTTTATTCTTTAATTAAAAGCGTCGTAAGGATTTGTTTTAAAATAGTGATAATTCTGTTCTTTTGTATTGCACTAGAGCGATTATACTTCCAAAGATGAAAGCAATGTTATTCGCGGCTGGACTCGGAACGAGATTTAAACCATGGACAGACAAGTATCCGAAGGCTCTTGCCACTGTAAATGGCAAATCACTGCTGCAACGCAACATCGAATACCTTCAGCAATACGGCATAACAGATGTGATCGTGAATGTGCACCATTTTGCCGACCAGGTAACAGATTCGATCAGGCAAAATAAAGGTTGGGGAAGCGACATCCTGATCAGCGATGAAAGAAAGGAGCTTCTTGAGACCGGTGGTGGATTGTTGAAAGCAAAGAACCTCTTTTCAAAGAGTGAAAAATTCGTTACCTGTAATGTAGATATTCTTACCGACCTGGATCTTGATGAGCTGCTTGCCTTTCACGACAAACAAGGATCATTGATTTCATTCGCCGTCACGTCGCGCAAAACGTCGCGATATTTCTTGTTTGACCAGA
>VBAU01000244.1:13687-14209 GCA_005883855.1 Bacteroidota bacterium | reverse complement strand
CGGTTGGAAAAATGTCAAGAACAGCGAGGAGAAAATAGTTATCCCTCACTCGGGACTTGTAGAAAAGGCTTACAGTTGTGTTGTTGTTTTTGAACCTGATATATTTTCGATTATACCGTTTACAGGGAGATTTTCACTCGTCGATGTTTACCTTGCCCTCGCGCCTCACCACCTCATCCTTGGATATGATCATACAGGCGATAAGTTTGTTGATGTTGGCAAGCCGGAAAGCATTGCTGTTGCCGAGTCATTATTTCCATAGACAACCACAATTGCCATTTAAGCGGTGCGGCCTTTAATTTGCTTTGGAGTATTTTACACACGTAAATAGTAAAAGATGAAGAAGTTCGTTTTGAGTGTTGTCTGCTATTCCTTACTTAGCCTCACATTCGCCCAGGGAACGAAAGAAACAAAAGAAACAAATGTATCAAAGTATAACGGTCACGAAGCGTTCGATCCCCTGTTTTATCCTCAGTCAGGAAATGATTACAGAACGGGAAGCGGTGAACCAGGTCCAAAATA
>VBAU01000244.1:457-13596 GCA_005883855.1 Bacteroidota bacterium | reverse complement strand
GAGATCACTTATACTAATAACAGCCCGAACAACCTCCGCTTTCTTTGGCTGCAGGTGGATCAAAATATTTATCGAAATGACTCCCGGGCCTCTGCGACTACGACTGAAACAGGTGGCCGCTGGGCAAATGCAAAATTTACCGAAGGCGATGTGATAAAATCAGTTTCCGTAAACGAAGCCGGAAAATCTTATACCGCCAAATATCTTATCACCGACACCCGGATGCTGATCTGGTTGAATAATGAAGTAAAAGCGGGAACCAATGTTAGGGTAAACATCAATTACCAATTTGATATTCCCGAATATGGAACTGATCGCATGGGCAGAGTGAGGACAAAAAACGGCTGGATCTACGAGGTGGCTCAATGGTACCCCCGGATGTGTGTCTACGATGATGTGCAGGGATGGAATACTTTGCCGTATTTAGGCGCTGGTGAATTTTATCTTGAATATGGCGACATCGATTACAGCATTACGGCGCCCGCGGATCTAATCGTCGTCGGCTCCGGAGAACTACAAAATCCGCAGGATTGCTTAACCTCCGAACAAGTCACACGTTGGAACCAGGCAAGGAATAGTGATAACACCATTGCAATAAGAAGTGAAAAAGAAGTAAAGGATAAAAGTTCACGACCGAATAAGGCAAGTTGTACCTGGAAATTTAAGATTCAAAACGCAAGAGATGTTGCATGGGCTGCGTCGAGAGCTTTTGTATGGGACGCTGCAAGAATCAATTTGCCTAGCGGTAAGAAAGCAATGGCCGCCAGCGTTTACCCGGTTGAAAGTATAAAGAAAAATGGATGGCAACGCGCGACTGAAATGGTCAAAGGCTCCATTGAATACAATTCGGAAAAATGGTTTGAGTTCCCATACCCTGTGGCAACAAATGTCGCTGGTAACGTCGCGGGAATGGAATATCCCGGAATGGTGTTTTGCGGTTACAATGATTCTGGCAATGGATTGTGGGGCGTGACTGATCATGAGTTTGGGCACACCTGGTTCCCGATGATTGTCGGAAGCAACGAAAGAAAATATGCGTGGATGGATGAAGGGTTTAACACTTTCATCAACGGACTGTCGACACAAAACTTCAATCATGGTGAATTTGCGAGCGCTTCTTTTTTCTCTGGTAACATGGCTAAATATGCTTTTAGTGATCAAATGGATGGCCTGATGAACATTCCGGAAGTCATCCAACAGGAAAATCTGGGAGTCGCCGCTTATATGAAACCATCGATGATGTTGAATGCCTTGCGGAACGTGGTTTTAGATTCTACGCGTTTTGACGCAGCGTTTCGGGAATACATAAAACGTTGGGCCTTTAAGCATCCAACTCCGTGGGATTTTTTTCACACGATGGAAAATGTTTCCGGCGAAGACCTTGGTTGGTTTTGGAGAGGATGGGCGTTGAACACATGGAAGCTCGACCAGGCGGTGAGAGGAGTCACTTATATTGATGACAAACCATCAAACGGTTCGGAGATCACGATCGAAAACATGGACAAAATGGTAATGCCGGTTATAGCAAGCGTGAAAGAAGCAAATGGAAAAGTATACAAAATAAATTTACCTGTGGAAGTGTGGCAGCGGGGGGCACTTTGGACGTTTACTGTGCCCACCACAAGCGAAATAAAAGAAGTGATCCTGGACCCGGATAATGAATTGCCTGATTTTAATCGGGCAAATAATAGTTGGAAGAAAGCGTTTTGATTGTACCGTCAATTAATGCATTTCCATCTTCACCTGTTGATTCCTACGGCCCCTGACCAATAATACAAAAGGAATGCAGATGAGAAACAAGAGCCCGATATATAAAAACGCATCCATGTACGAAAGCACGGCAGCCTGTTTCATCACAGAATAATCCAAAGCTTTTAGCGCTGCAGCCGGAGGCTGTCCATTCGCTGAAAAAGAATGTTGCATTTGAGAAATTCGACTTTGCAGAGCTGGATCGGTGACATCCAGCCTGGCAACAAGATCATTTCGGTGCACCATGATCTTTCTTGACATAAAAGTACTGATGATCGCTACACCAAATGAGCCACCTAATTGCCGCATCATACCTGTGAAGGCAGCACCTTCCCCAATCTGTCTACCCTTTAATGTGCTTAACGATAAAGTTGTAATTGGAATAAAAAGAAGGCCCATGGCCACACCGCGCAAGATGAGCGGCCAGAAAAACGCGGATGTCGGCGTGTCAGGTGTCATGGTCTTGTAACCCCAAAAACAGAAAAAGAAAAAGATTAACAAGCCAAGGGAAATTTTGCAGCATTTGGCCAATGATCGGCATCATGAATGCCGTCGTCAACGCAGCAGGAACAAAAAGTAATCCTGCCTGTGTGGCCGTCCATCCAAGAATCGATTGTGTATATAAGGGGATGATGAAAGTGGAACCATACAAGCCAAAGCCAAGGATGAAAGACATGATCGTGCCAATTCGCAAATTTCCATTGCCCAGCACCCTTAGATTGACAATGGGATTTCGAAACACGCTTTCCCGCCAGATAAAAAAGAAACCGCCGAGTGCGCTTAGAACGGTGAGTGCGGTGATCGTACTATCATTAAACCAATCTTTCTCCTGTCCTTTTTCCAAAACGTATTGGAGACATCCAACAAAAAGAGCGAGGAAACCGATACCTATCCAATCGATATCGCTAACGTGGCTTTTTTCCGCATACTTTGGGCTTCTCACAAACTGTAGTGTAAGTAACGTGGCAATGATGCCAAGTGGAATATTTATGTAAAAAATATAGGGCCAGGAAAAGTTATCGGTAATAAATCCTCCCAATGGAGGGCCCAGTGTTGGTCCGATAATAACTCCCAAACCATAGATGGCCTGCGCCATGCTTCTCTTTTCTACAGGATAACTTTCAGTGATGATCGTTTGAGACGTGACCAGCAATGCACCGCCACCAACGCCCTGGACAAAACGGAAAATGATGAGTTCTTCTATCGTTGTGGCATTTCCACACAAAAATGAAAATATGGTGAAGATCACTATGGACGCAGCGAAATAATTTCTTCGACCAAACTGCTGTGCAAGCCAACTGGTCATAGGAATAATGATTACATTCCCGATAGCATAGGCTGTTATTACCCATCCTATTTCGTTTGTCGTCGCACCCAGGTTCCCCTTCATATCATTTAGTGCAACATTGACGATGGTGGTATCAACAATTTCAAGTAACGCACAAATGATCGCCGTGACGGTGATGATGACTCTTTTTGAGCCGTATTCTACTAGTGATTGCTGCATAGTTGTGATTAGTGAACAGTGAACTGTCAATTGTGAATGTATTATTCACCATTGACCATTCACAAAGTCAATCCAAATGAACATCTACCGATACATTCAATCCGGGTCGCAATTTTCTTACGAGAGGATCAGAAATATCAGTGAACTCGATTTTAACGGGCAATCGCTGAACAACTTTTACGAAGTTTCCGCTCGCGTTATCCGGAGGTAATAATGCAAAAGTCGATCCTGTTGCAGGCGAAAACGAGGAAAGCCGGGCCTGGAATTTATGCCTCGGGAATGCATCAGCAGTCACCACCACGTTTTGACCCTCTCTCATCTTGTTGAGTTGCGTTTCTTTGAAATTAGCAACTACCCAAACTTCGTTGCTGTGCACAACGCTAAACAAGGCTTGCCCGGGTTGTACATACTGCCCGGATTGAACATTTATTTTAGACACAAGCCCGTCCTGCTGTGCGATGATAACGGTATAAGACAGATTTAATTCGGCAGCGTCTACATCAACCTCTTTCTGCCGAATAGCCGCGTTCGCAACATTGATCTGTTGAGCAGTAGCATTACTTTGCTGGGCCACAGCATCACTTTGACCAGAGGCCTGTTTCTTTTGTTGCTCCAAAATTACCAGTTGCTTCTCGGCCGTTTGTTTCGCAGCAAAAGCCTGTTCATATTGCTGTTGAGTGATTGAATGATCTTTGATGAGGTTCGCATACCGCTCATAATCCTGCGATGTTCTCCACACATTCACTTTTGCTGCTTCGATCTCCGCATCAACCGTCCCAACAGAAGCTTGTGACGTTGCAATATTTGCTTTTGCAGCAGCTGTTGTTGCCCTGGCCGTTTGAAGGTTTGTTTGAGCAGTGGCCAAAGCAGCCTCGGCCTCTTCCACTTTTATTCTGTAATCCCTGTCATCGAGAATTAGCAGCGTATCACCTCTCTTTACAAGCTGATTATCGTTTACCAGCACTTGTTTCACATAACCTGCCACGTGAGGAATCACTGGTACGATATCTGCGCTGATTTGCGCATCATCGGTTTCTTCATGATGCCGGCTGTGGACATATTTCGTGATACCAAACCATCCGCCACCAATAATCAATATGGCCAAAATAATAATGAAAACCGGGTTTCTTTTTTTCCCATTTCTAGTTTTCGTTTCGTTGGTCTGTTCCATGATTTGTTTTTATTTTACTTTCTGTTGTCTGTTAATAGGCCGGCTGTTTGCAATAGTTTGTTATAGACAGCTATTGCATCCGCCTTCGCAAACGCCAAACTCATTTTTTCCTGGAGTTGTGCCAGGTTAGCGTCTAAAAGATCCGTTGTAGTTGCAAGACTATTGTTGAACTTGTTTTTTACGATCCTGTAGTTTTCTGTTGCCTGCTCGACCGCCTTGACATGAACGTCAATTTTTTTCTGACTGCTTAGCCAATTTAAGTAGGCGTGACTGACCTGTAGCCGGATATCGTCGTCCATCAAGCTTTCGCTGATCTGCATTTGTTTGGCACGGGCTTCGGCCTGTTGAACTTTAGATTTTGTCTTCCATAATGAACCCAGGTTGTAAGAAACTCCGGCGCCCAGGGTTACTGCATTCGTTACCGTAAGGAAATTGGGAATGTCAACTGCAAAATATCCGCCGGTGAACGCCAGGTTAGGATAATATTCCCCCTTAGCAGATTTGACCGCCGTTTCGGAGGCCTTTTTTCTCCCTTTTTTCTCAGTTGCAATGAGGCCAGGTCCTTTCTTTTTGTATAAGCGTTTTGCACATACTCATCCAGCGTCTTTGGTGACGACTCCTGAACAACCAATTCGGAGTCAAGATCAAGTTGTGTTTTTTCGGAAAGGCCGAGTAAAAGATCCATACTGACATTTGCGAGTTGCCAATTATTTTGCGCGTCGAGCAATGCAAGTTCGAAATTGGACGCCTGCAGTTCGGCTTTCAAAAGATCATTTCGTGCCAGCAACCCGTTCTTTTCAAGATTGGTGAAATCTTGCACACGCTGCCGTGCCTCACCGAGATTCTCCTGCACAAGATCTACTGACGACCTCGCCTTATATAAATTGATGTACGCTTCAACAGTATTCTGAATAATTTCTTCTTTCTGATTATCGGCGTCCAGTTTGGTTGCCTCGGCTAAATATTTCGACGACTCAATGCCATAACGAATTCGACCCCCTGCAAAAAGCGGTAGTGAAGCGTTGGCAAATCCGTATAAGGCCTGGGAAATACTGGGCAGTGTACTCTGGTTGCCATTGCCATTGCCTGTTGTATTGGTATTCTTTGTCTGCATGTCAATATTTGGGCTGCTTAGCCACATGTACGCACCTTGAACTTTCACGTCGGGCAGCCGCTTTTCCACCGCTTCCCTTAGTGCAGCGGTAGCCTCTTCAATTTTTGCCTCGCTTCCCTTCAGTTGTTTGCTATTCTTAAGGCTTAAGTCTAAAGCATCATCTAGGGTGATATGTTTTTTTTCCTGTCCGTACAAACTAATTGCACAAAAACCAATTGCTATTGCCAACCCGGTCAATCTTTTATTCATAAGTCAATAGTGATTTAAAAACAGATTTTAAATGATTACTTAGTTTTTTCTTTATTTGTTTTTCGAATTCGTCGTCGGACAAATCCTCAAGATTGTTTAGTTTTCGATAATAATGCTGTGTGGTAACAATATGGGCGGTTGTTCCAATAAGAGTCGCCATTAACAAAGGGACATCAATATTTTTCCTGAATTCACCCTTCTTCTGCCCTTCCGAAATCAATTGTTGAACCAATTCCTGGTTCTTTTTTTTGAGCTGGTGTATCAACTTGGTGGTAGCTCCCTTCACATTGGCCATCTGTTCCCTGGACATTATTTTATGAAAGCATTGCAGTCTCATGATCTTATCCATATAACTATCGATCAATCCATACGCCTTCTGCAACGAGCTCATCTCCTTATTCTGCAACATACTCTCGAGCTGTAACGTGATTGATTGTCCCCGAGTTAGAAACAAGGACTCCATTAACTTTTCTTTCGACCCGAAATAATAAGAGATCATAGCAAGGTTCACACCAGCTTCCTCCGATATGTCCCTCACAGAAGTTCCGTCAAAACCTTTCTCCGCAAAAAGCTTTTCGGCAGCCTCCATGATCTGGATTTGTTTTTCGCTGTATTCCATTTTAAAAATAAAGGGCACGAAGTTAAACAAACGTTTAATTAAAACAAACTAGAATTTTCCTAACGGCAACCCAAATGAAGATTTAGTTTGAAAATCAGGAATCATTCATAGTTTGTATTTTCCCATTATGATTGAAGCCCTGTTGAAAGGAATTACACTTGGACTCTTGCTCAGTATATCCGTGGGCCCCGTAATGTTTTCGATCATCAAACAAAGCCTCAATAACGGCCATACCGGCGGATTGGCTTTTATTATCGGGGTTTCTGCCAGCGATATAACTATGGTACTTGTGAGTAATGTGTTTACCGAATTATTTGCTATGCTTAGCTCACACAAAAAAGAGATCGGCATCGCGGGAAGTATTTTTCTCATTTCCGTGGGCATTTATTTTTTGTTTTTCAAAAAAATAAAAGTGAATGAAGAAGGACAGCAGGTGTTTATGCAGTTTAGGAGGAGAGATTACGCAAGACTCGCTTTTTCAGGCTACCTGATGAATACCTTAAACCCTGCTGTTTTTCTGTTTTGGTTTACGGCGTCTACCACATTTATCAATCATACTCTTCAACAGAAGCTCGTTTTATTTCTCGCTTGTCTTGCCATAGTTTTTTCGACCGATATTGCCAAAGTAATGTTGGCAGGTAAGATCAGGAAGAAGTTAACTCCACACAATATTCATATCATAAACCGCGTCAACGGCATTATCCTGATCGGATTTGGCTTCGCTTTGATTTGGGGATTGTTGACCTACGCAGATAAATTGAAATAACTATTTTTATGCGTAATTTTTTATTTAAGATCATACAGAACTCACCATAAAAAATAGTGCTAGCCATAAATAATTTTTTTATGGTTCATTTACACCTAAATGGAAACCAAAGGATTTTTTCCAAGAGCCTGGAGATTCATCAAACGCCTTTTTATATTTCTTTTCATTGCTCAATTCGTTTACATTATTCTATTAAAATGGGTGGATCCACCTATAACGCTTACACAACTCTCCAGTTTGTTCACAGGCCACGGGCTGAAACGTGATTATATTAGCCGAAGCAGTATTGGCACGAATGCAAAGCTCGCCGTAATTGCTTCCGAAGATCAACTATTTCCTGATCACGATGGCTTCGATTTTAAATCGATTGAAAAAGCCATGAAGCATAATCAAAAAAGTAAATCACTTCATGGTGCTAGTACCATTAGCCAGCAAACCGCAAAAAATGTCTTTCTGTGGCAAGGCAGAAGTTGGATTCGAAAAGCCCTTGAAGTGTACTTTACATTTATGATCGAAAAGATCTGGGGCAAAAAGAGAATTCTCGACGTGTATATGAATGTTGCCCAAATGGGTGATGGAGTTTTCGGCATCGAAAAGGCGGCTCAAAAGGATTTTAATAAGCATGCAGTGAACCTATCGCGACAGGAAGCAGCCATGATTGCGGCCTGTCTGCCAAACCCTCAAAAATACTCGGTAAAACCTGTTTCCAGATATGTAGCCATTCGATCGGGTTGGGTGGTGCGACAGATGAATAACCTTCAGTCCGATCCGGATATTCAAAGAATTGTTTTTCCTACTTCGAAGAAATGACTACCGAACGACCAGTTTTATTTTTTCACTATTGTGAGTGCCGGTAATTGTGCCCGGCTGAAAAATGGAGAAAAGCAAGTAATAGTTCCTGCCACGCAAGTTTAAATTGAGAAAATGCAGCGTTTGGGGACGCTCTATCATTTCATTAAGTGTATGCCCAACCGGAAGATCCTGTACCCATCCATGTTTATCAAAAAGACCTACTACTATTTCTGTTTGCAAGTGAGGATGATTTATGATGTAGCTATAATACTTGGTCGGCAGCTCAGTCTTCACAGTCATTTCGAAAAGCTGCAATTTTTCATTCACATTAATTGTCCCCCTTTTGGTTGGAGTGAATTTCACCTTGGCAAAACTTGAAAAAGTGGAGTCATATTTATAGCCCACAATGCCTATCGGCGTCTCGATTTTGTTTTGAAATGAATCGAGATTGTGTATGTCCATAATAAATACCGGTTTGCCCAGGATCGAATCCTCAATCGGCCAGAAATTGTAATTATTTCTTCTCTCGCGGTACCAGTTTAGTGAATATGTCATTTGCCCTGAGTAAAACCAGTACTTGGATGCACGCTGGTAAGAGTTTTCGAACACGATGGGAAGGTTATTTGTTTTTTGTTTCATGATTTGAGGCCACCCGTGCCAGCCATGGTATTGTTGTTTGATTTGTTTGATTGGAATTACGTCGAAAATCATTGCCGCCCTGGCACAAAGAACAAGAATCACTGTCAGCGGTAGCAGACGGAATAGCCACTTTTCCCCGTTGACAGCTATTGACCTTGCTTTGTCGGAAAGAAAATTATGGCTCAAAATAATCAATGGAACAATGGCCGGCGACGTCCAGTTTGCCTCCACTTTTCCCCGGAAAGAGCTCAGCAGGAAAACAACATAAATCCCGATTAGAGTAAATTTTAACGATCTCTCAAAAACAATTTTTGCATGATACAAAAAAGCTGCAGGTAAAAGAATAATTCCCGCGAGGGGGCCTGCCAATAAAATTTGACCAACAATATAATTAAGGGTATAAGAGATTTTGTAGGGATTGACGTTGCTTTCAAATAAGTGATACCGAAAACTAACCCAGTCATGCTGGTATTGCCACCATAAGTGAGGGGCAAAAAAAACTAACGCCACTAATCCGACAATATAAGTTTGGTAACGAGCAAACAATTTGAAGTTCGACATGAGCACAAAGAAGATGATCAGCACGGCGTGATATTTACTGTAAAGCAACCCTGCCGTAACAAGCGCCAACAAAAAACTATATGGCAAAGAAGGACGCTCGAGAAATTTTCTATAACACCAAAAGAACAGCGCAGTAAAAAATATCAAAGGAGTATCCGGCACAGCGACGAACCCGCTGAGCTGCAACACTACCAGGGATAACACAATGCCATAAAAAAGAAGCGCATTTTTTTTATCGAGTAATTGCTCAATCAGCACCAATGATAGAGTATTTAGCAGGATAAAAACCAATCGTACACCCAATTCATTGTGGAAAACAAAATATCCTGCTTTGATAAGAACCGCAACCATGGGAGGATGATCAAAGTACCCCCAGTCCAGGAATTTTGAATACACCCAGTAATATGCTTCGTCATCAAGTAACTCGGTGTAGCGGGACTGAATGATCGCTAAAATAATCCAGGTTAAATAGAACAGAAGTCGGTGATTTTTTGGCAAAAATGATCTCATCAAAAACGAAAATAGTGATTGAAGCAATTAGTCTTTCAGTAAGGTGTCAACGCTTCGAACAGCGGTCTCAAATCTATTTTCACTGCCGCCACTTATTTCAACCCACGGCACCGTTTGGTTCGTCATGATATCCTTATAGATCTCATATAATTTTTGCCTGGTTTCAAGATCCGGATACTCACGCAAGTCATCGAAGGTCCAGGGCAAGTCAACATTGCAAAGAAAGTAGAGGTCATATTTTCTTGCGGCTAATTGGTCCAAAATGTATTGGTGGCATTTCCCAAAAACAAATTCGCACCACACTTTCATCACGTACATATTAGTATCGATGAACAAAGGGTATGCTCTGTTACTTGCCAATTGCCCATTGTCAATTGCCAATTGAACGCATTTGTCCTCAAGCGCCACCTGACCCCTGGCAATAGTTAGCAGATCGTCATAAGTATACTTCATCCCGTGTTCCAATAAATATTCTCTCGCATATTCCGGGCACCATAAGGTCTGATAATGTTCAGCCAATTGTTCGCATAAAGTGCTTTTGCCTGTTGATTCAGGTCCGACGATGGCTATTTTTCTCAGCATGGCGTATGTAAGTTAACGCAATAAAATATTTGACGGCTTCGTACGTCCTTCGTTAAGTAACACTATTCTTTCATCAAAAAACAAAGAACATGTACTACAATCAGTCATGTGGGGGCCAGCGGAGTGCCATAGCCCACGAAGCCGCAAAAGGCAGTTATCCCGGAAGCCGGCAACAGCACCAGCTCATCCGTTCCATGCAAAGAGCCGCTGTAAACATTTACAAAGCAGACAACAGTTATGAAATGCTGGTGTTTGCACCGGGCCGAATTAAGGAAAACTTTCATCTAAACGTCAAGGGCAACGAGCTCACGGTTTCCTATTTACCGCCCGAGGGTTTCCCCAGGCCTGACTGGGTTCGAAGAGAATACAGTCGTGGTGGGTTTGAGAGATCATTTACCTTGGATGAGGCCATTGATGCAACGAACATTACAGCAAAGTATGTGGATGGAGTGTTGCAAGTGAGTCTGCCAATTGTGCCGGGAAAAGAAACAACCGCGCAGGAGATTTCGATTAATTAATGTGAGGGGGCATTGGAAAAGGTGGTGAAATACTCATCACCTTTTTCCTTTTCTTGTCTTTCTCTTTTTAGCCATTCAAATAATCCAAACACCGCCATGATGAGTAACACCAGGTAATACACGCTGGTAAACACATATTGCTTCACGAAATAAAGGGGAATAGATGCTATGTTGGTTGCGATCCACCAGTACCAGCTCTCCACTTTCTTCTTTGTCATCAGCCACATGCCTGTGTAAGCGGTTGCACTGGCAAAAGCATCCGCCCACGGGATGGCACCGGGCGCAAATTTTGTCTTTAGATAAGTTAGTGAAGAAAAAATAGCAATGTAAAATGCTGCAAAAAAAAGAACATGCTTCAACCAGTCCTTTCCGCTTGATTTAGTGATCACCACCACATGCTGCCGCTGTTGGTCTTTTTTTGCCCAAAGGATCCAACCGTAGATGCTCATCACGGTGTAATAAAAATTTACGCTGGCTTCCCCAAGCAAGTGACCCTTAATGCTGAGCCAGATGTAAATGATCGTATTGATCAAGCCAACAGGATACACTAAAATGTTTTCAATGCGACTGAACCATACGCTGCCAATGCCGGCGAATACAGCGACGTATTCAAGCCAACCTGTTTGTTTCATGCCATCAATAAATTGCTGGTATATGTCGTGGAAAGACAAGGAAGAATTTTATCAAAAATATTACTATTGATTTGTGCTGCGATATTTTCTCATCGCCCGCAGGTATTTGATCCCTTTTGATGTTTGAAAACGGGTGGCCACCTGCTGCCACTCGCCCCTGCCAATAAATGTCCAAACCAGGAAATGCAAATGAGGCAGTGCCGTGTAACCGGTCTTTCCACTGAGTGCGATCGATTGTCCTTTCTTAGCTGAGTCGCCGACTTTTACCAATGAACCATTGAATTGCAAATGCCAGTATCCGGCCCTGGAACCATCCGCATGTTGGATGACAATGTTATTTCCATAAGGCCGGTATTTCTTGTTCATACCACCTTTGTCGCCATCTTGTTTTACCCTTACTACGATTCCATCTCTTGCCGCCAAAACTTTTGTTCCTCGTTTCATCTTAAAATCAAGGGCCGCCCTTTCTTTATGGGAAAAGTGGCCGAAATATCCCTGTATTAGCCGGTGGGAAGTTTTGTTTGCGTAAGGCAACGCATATACATAACTCGTATCATCCTTAATAACTCCCTTTTGAAGCAACTTCACTTCTTTCCGAAGCGGATTTTTGCTGACTGCGCAGCCGGTAGCAACCAGACAGAACAACAAAAAAAACTTCGACATCCGCGCTCACAATTTTGGTAAAACTAAGTTCATCACGGAAATTTCCATGTTCATCATAAATTAATTTTTACAATCGGTCAAAAGTTGTAGATTATCTGTCCAATTTTCTTAATCAAAAACTTTTTTTTATGCCAACACAAGAAGCAGTAATGACAACCAAGGACGTGGCTAATCGTTTGCACGAACTTTTTAATGGGGGCAAATGGGAGCAGGCACAGGAAGAGCTTTTCGCAAACGACGCCGAAAGCGTTGAGCCGCCGAAATCACAGGGCATGCAATCCGTAAAGGGATTAGATGCCATCAAAAAAAAGGGTCAGCAGTTCAACGACATGGTTGAAGAGATGCACGGAGGCTATTGCTCTGAACCTATTGTCGCCGGCAACTACGTTGCTTTTGCTATGGGTATGGATTGCACCTACAAGGGAATGGGCAGGCAGAAGATGGATGAAATTGCGATTTACGAGGTAAAAGATGGAAAGGTGGTGAAAGAGCAGTTCTTCTACTAAACAATTCCGGGTTAGTAAGCGTCCCAATGTCGCGAGCCGGTGAGATTGGGACGTTTATTTTTGTTACCCGGCGTCCGAACTCCGAGTGAGCGCCTGTTGCGTCGCACACTTTTACGTTCTGTAATCCTATTCAACTTCTAATTTCTAAAAATGGAAAAGATAAATCTTGCTGAAAAACTCTCTTTATTCAAGGAACACTGGAAGCCGAAAATCGTCGGCGAGCTAAATGGACAAATGGTAAAGCTGGTGAAATTCGAGGGACCCTTCGTTTGGCATCATCACGACCACGAGGACGAGTTGTTTTATGTAGTCAAAGGAAGTTTTGAAATGGAATTTGAAGATAGAGTTGAAACCATCAACGAAGGAGAGTTTATCATTGTTCCCAGGGGAGTTGAACACCGCCCCAATGCCAAGGAAGAATGCGATGTGATGCTATTTGAGCCGGCTTCTACCTTAAACACGGGCAATGTTGAAAATGAGAATACACTCCATCGGCTTGAGAAGATCTGAGCCATTGTGCCATTAAACATTGTTCGCGCCAGCATCTAATTCATTGCTAAA
>VBAU01000244.1:0-348 GCA_005883855.1 Bacteroidota bacterium | reverse complement strand
GCCGTACCGGCTTTGCACTTCAGGAAAAGAAGGTGAGATGGGAATCAATGGAGCCATCATGCAAAAAGCAAACGCCGGTCATCATGTTCAAAACACGATTAGAGTCGCCAATATCGAAGAGTCCAGAAAAATTATCGTGGCCAATGGTGGCACGCTTGCCTCTGAAATAATTGACATTCCCAACATCGGGAAGTTCTGTTACTTCAAGGATCCCAATGGGAATATTCACGGTATTATGCAACCTGCCCAAATGAGTTCAGGTTAAGGTTGCTGCGCCTGCTGCAATCCGCCTAAGGCGGAGACCACAGGAGGATAAGGCTGAGAAAATCTCCTGAACCTTAATTTCAA
>VBAU01000531.1:3243-3553 GCA_005883855.1 Bacteroidota bacterium | reverse complement strand
AAAAACAAAAACAATGTGAAATGAAGAGAACAGTTTTAACTATATCACTCGTCTTTTATTGCATACTCCTCGACGCGCAAAATGACACATTGAATCCTGCAGGGAATAGGCTCAGCTTGCGCCAATGCATCGAAACGGGCTTGAAGAATAACCTGGATGTGCTGCAAAGTCAGCTACTGATGGAAAGCGACAAGATAAATATGAACCAGGCGAAACTCAATTTGCTTCCTGACCTGAATGGCTTAGCTTCGCAAACCTTCAGCCAGGGCCGAAGCATTGACCCTTATTCGAATACGCCGGTAACGCAGAA
>VBAU01000531.1:0-3238 GCA_005883855.1 Bacteroidota bacterium | reverse complement strand
TGTGAGTGCATCCAACTTTAGCTTGAGCAGTGGTGTTATTCTCTTTAATGGCCTGGCACTTCAAAATACGATCAAACAAAATTCGCTGCTCTACCAGGCGTCCAAAATGGACTGGCAACAGATCAAAGACAATCTTACCATCAATATTATACTTGCCTACCTGCAGGTACTAAGTAGCGATGATCAACTCACACAATCAAGAAACCAGGCAGCCTTATCAGGGGAGCAAGTAAAAAGATTGGAAATATTGAATCGGCAGGGTGCCATTCGTCCATCTGATCTTTCTGACTTGAAAGGGCAGTACGCGAGCGACCAGGTTGATATTATCAATATGCAAAACGCATTGGAAACGGCCAAAATAAGCCTTTCTAATTTGATGAACATCCCATACAGCGCGGATATGGCGCTCGAACCGATTCAAGCAGAAGCATACATTGTGAGATATGAGAATACCCGGGAGCAGATCTATCAAAACGCCCTGAAAGAGTTGGCTCTTGTGAAGGCCGTAGACTTTAGAACTCAAAGCGCCGAAAGAGCAGTAAAGGTTGCAAGAGGCCAGCTATACCCTACTCTTAGCTTTGGTGCAAGTCTATCAACCGGGTACTCGAGCGTGGCTCAGCAAAATGAATTCCTCAGCACCACGTATGTACCTACGTCGGACACCGCTATTGGGAATAATGTAAAATTTCCCGTGTATAGATTCCAGGATAATTTCACGCCGTACTCCAAGATCCCTTATATGGACCAAATCAACAATAATGAGGGTTCCCATTTTCAATGCGCTTGTACAAAGGAACCGGGTGAAACAGGCAAAGCTCACTTTCCAGGACCGACAATATATCGCATCGACAACACGAACGCAGCTAGGTCGGCAAATTGACCAGGCATATATTAATATGTTGTCGGCGTTCGACCGTTACAAAGTCATACTGGACCAGGTGAGTGCTTTCACAGAGTCTTTCAGCGCTGCGGAGATCCGCTTCAACAATGGTGTAGGTACATCAGTTGATTACCTCGTGGTAAAAAATAGTTTGGATCGCGCAAATCTCAGCTTGATAACAGCTAAATATGATTATGTATTAAGAACAAAAATTCTCGACTTCTACCAGGGAAAGCAATTGTGGTAAGCTTTATGCCGTTTTGCGGCGACAGCATAAGACGTTTTTACAAGAAGAATGTTCTGTACTTGATGGCGCCATACAACTGCCAATAAATAGACACAATAGGGATTATTGCGGAGGTTACGATCGTTTCCAGTACATGATTTAAATTTTTCGCCCTTAACCTCAATCTTCTTGCAATGAAGTCTGCCGTTAACGCGATCCAGAAAATTACAAATACCATTGCGAGCGATTTTAATCCCAGAAAAAGGCAAACTACCAAACAAAAGACAGCCATAGTGATCATGTAATAATTCCAGGGTGGGCTACTTTGAATCTTCTTCCTGTACAATTCGGGGAATTTTTTGAACAAAAGAGCATTGAAAATTCCTTTTTTTTGTTCTTTTATACTCACTCCCCAATGCGCCTCCCTCACTGGGTGAGTAACAACTGCATCTTCAACCTTAACCACCGGGATATTTTGCTGAAGCAACTTGAATTCAAGGTCACTGTCTTCGCGCCATGCCATTGAGAATCGTTCATCAAAACCCTCAACTTTTTCCAATGCAAGTTTTGTACAACAACAATTGGCTGTAACAAACTCGGCGGCTTCAAGATTTGAAGTGTTGTTTGCGTAATCGGTAGGCTGCGATGCAAGCGACACCATGACTTTCCCGGCATAAGCGATTTCGCTCTCTCCCCGGTACGTTTTGTACAGACATGCCAGCCAGGTCTTATCCGGCAAACAGTCGTCGTCAGTAAATGCTATCAATTTACCCCACGCTCGCTGCCAGCCCAGGTTTCTTGCAGCTGCTGGTCCTTTCTTTTCCGGTAAATGCAAATAGTAAAGGCCAGGATGACGCTGTTTAAACGAATTGACAACATTCCGGGTTTCTTCGTCATAGCCATCGCTCACAACGATCACTTCATAGAAACTTTTATCAAAACTCTGATCAACCAAACATTGAAGGCAATTGCGAAGCAATTGAGGCCGGCAATAAGTCGGTATGACCACTGATAGCTGGATTGCGCTTTGACCGTGCATCGGGCTTGCTTTTTTTGTCGACCTCGTCGAGATCCTTCCTATTATGTTTCTTCGAAATTGTTTAATAGAGATGCCCAGTGTTGAAGCCTGGAATGCTTCAAGGTTTGCACCGGAGGATCGTAGTAATGTTGCCTGGCTCATACAAAGGATTTATCGTACCGTGGTATAATCAAAAAACCTTCCACAAATGCATTGAATTCTTGAACATATTTAGAAATTCAGCAATTCAGCGCTTCATTTCCACAATCCAAACATGCTACGGTTGACTCCGGGCGATTAGTAGAATAGTTTTGGCGATAACCATTTTTTTAAAAAACTAAAACCATCGCAATATGAAAAAGCTTACTGTAGTTGCAATGTTGCTATCAACGTTGGGTATCGTGTGTTTGCATTCACAGGCACAGGACACAACGACCATATACAAGGCCTGGGATAATTTCCTGGCAAGGATCAAAAAAGAAAAAAATCCGAATGCTGAAACTATTCTCAAATTGGTCGAGTCCGATCCTAATATAAAGGCTGTGAGAGATCAACTGATCTCAGCAGTTAGTCAATCTTTATCAGTAAAAGAAACAAGCGAACCCTGGAAAGAATATACGGCGACATACCAGCATAATCCAGGTGATCTCGACTTATTGCCGTTAATGGAAAACGCTCCATCGCCTGTCGCGAATTTAGTTATAGCCTCGCAGCCCGAGGCGGAAGCGCCATTCAACTCTTACATTGAAGAGATCAAGTCGAAAGACAAGCAGTTGGCTGAGCAGATGGCAAAGAACAATAAGATCCAGCAAGTATATAAAAAAGAAGGCGAAGAAGGGTTGGAAAAGAGAGCCATGGCTGAATCGGACAAAAGCGCGATCATTCAACAAATGGGTGGCATGGAAAATCTAATGAAGATGACCGAAGCAGAGAGAAAGGCAGCTGCTATGAAAATGGCAAATGAACTAAGGGCCAATCCAAATTTAATTCTAACGAATCAAAACGCCGAGCCGGCGCAGGCAAGCCAACAGCACGATAAGCTGACTGCAGAAAGAAATGAGTCAAAATACGTACAGGACATTACGTTAATGAACATCCGTCTTCAAAATCGAGT
>VBAU01000243.1 GCA_005883855.1 Bacteroidota bacterium | reverse complement strand
GCATTTTGCAATCGGAAGATATTTTGAAAGAAACGGAGGATTCGTTAATCAACCTAATGAGGAGCAAAGAAGAAGAAGAGCGAAAGTTGAACGAGGCGGATCAACTGTATTACAATTTGCGCAACCAATTAAGTGAAAAGGAAAGTGAACTCAGGCATAAAATAAAGGATCGCGAGCAGGTTGAACATCTGCTGGGCGAAATAAAGGATCGTTTAAATGATTTAAAGCTGCAACTGGCGGGAACAAGAGAGCGTTTAAACGTGGAGTTTAAAATACAGCTAGAGGATATCCTTGACCAACCACGCAGTACCGAAACTGCCGCGGAAGAACTCCAGGAGAAAGTTGATCGCATGAAAAAGCGTCTTGAGAATCTCGGTGAAGTGAATCCAACTGCTATCGAAGCTTTCCATGAAATGAAGAAACGGTATGAATTTATTCTAGAGCAGAAGAATGACCTGGTGACTGCAAAAGACAGCTTGATGCAAACCATCCAGGAGGTAGAAGCAACCGCCAACCAAAAATTCCTCGACACTTTCAATTTGGTCAGGGACAATTTTCAGAGAGTGTTCAAGACACTTTTTACCGACGATGATCAATGTGACCTGGTGTTAGATAACCCCGAAAATCTCGCTGAAAGCGGGATTGACGTAGTTGCGAAACCAAAGGGCAAGCGTCCAACCTCGCTAACGCAACTCAGCGGGGGAGAGAGGACATTAACAGCAACCGCTTTATTATTTGCGATTTATTTAATCAAACCTGCACCGTTCTGCATTTTGGATGAGGTAGATGCTCCCCTTGACGACGCCAACGTTGGGAAATTCACCAACATGATCCGGCAGTTTAGCGAGAATTCGCAATTCATAATCGTTACCCACAATAAAATGACGATGAGTACTGTTGACGTAATTTATGGCGTAACAATGCAAGAACCTGGAGTGAGTAAGCTGGTGAGTGTTGATTTCAGAAGCCTTGAAGCGGCGACGGCGTAAAGGTGATTCCCAAATCAAAGAAGTCGCAGCTAACCCTCTTCAACAGCAGAGTGAGGTTCTCGTGATCTCTGCTTTCTTATCAGATCTGATTTTACTTTGTGTACGTAGGCGTTGCCCAGCAGGCCCAATCCCGAGGTGATAATCGCAGCAGCAACAATTCCCCAAATCAACCATTCATCAGAGGCTCGTTTGTTGGCGGAATACATGATCAGCAGAATGCCAGCGTCGATCATCAAGAAGCCCAATGGCATTTGAAGAAACCATTTTTGGTAATGTTTGTTTGGCATAGCAAGGTTTTATAGCAGCGCATAAATATAAATAAAAGAATAATTTGTTAATATCTCTGGCCAAGGATTTGCGCCTCGACTACGAATTTCTATTTTTGATGGTATTTTGACATTATGCAGAAACTTGTATTGATTCCATTGTTGATAGTTTGTCTAAACATTTTAGCCCAGGAGAAACCTGAGGGATTATTCATTTATTCTAAAGCGCCGGATTTTAAATCAAAGGATCAAAATGGAAATGAGATTGCGTTGAAAGATCTTCGCAAGAAAGCATCGGTTGTGCTTGTGTTTTATCGCGGTTATTGGTGTACGTATTGCAATAAAGAATTGCAAAGATTTGAAGACTCGCTGCAACTGATCAATGACGGGGGCGCGCAATTGATCGCTGTTACTCCAGAAAAGCAAGATGGGATTGCTAAGACAGTTGAAAGAACAAAGGCGAGTTTTCCCATCATCACCGACGAGGAAATGAAAATCATGAAGGCGTATGATGTCGCATACCAGGTGGATGGTAAAACCGTTGCCCGCTATAAAATGGCCAGTATTGATCTTGCAGCTAACAATGGTCAAAAGGCCGATGCTGTTTACCTTCCAATCCCAGCGGTATATATCATCAACAAGCAAGGAGAAATTACTTACCGGTATTTTGATTCAGATTATCGCAAGCGACCTTATGTGAAAGAAATCCTGGAGAATTTAAAGGGTTTAAAATGACCCTTGGACTTGTCGTGCCTTTGGCAACTTCATTTCCTTATCGCGGTCAAAAACCATTCGTCTACATAATCCATTTTGGATTCGCTCAATCCGCGATTCATTTCCACACGACTTTTGCAACTCTTCCATTATTTCCTGCCAGGAAGATGCTTGGACCATACTTGGCAATTCGACATACGTGGAAACCTTCACGGCTGATCAAATTGAAAGTCCTCCCACTGTCGAAAGAGTAGTCAACTCCATTGAGTCCACAGGTCAGAATATCCTGCTTGGATAAAAATTCGACACAACTACGATAGCCATGTGGCGGCACCTTAGGGGCATACCAGCTTTTTCCATGGTCCGACGTCAAAAAACAATTTTTTTTACTTGAACTGTCAATTTTAAAATCACCCCCTACAACGATCATCCTTTTGCCTCCTTTTCGTTTGTAATCATCAAAAACTGAAATGGAGTTTGCACCTGTACTTTCCGTTCCCTGGATAATAGGCAACTCAATCTTTGAGGTTCGTGTGAACAATCGCGATCGCGATCCGCCACTTACAAATACGGCCTCATCCCTGTCCAATGCTCTTATATTTGTACCACTCGCTGCGAAGCAGGCTTCACCAGTGTCGGCTGTCGGACGATTTTCAAAAGGGATTTCATTCCACACACTTCCGCCATCAAACGTTCGGGCTATAAAAAACCTTCCGTCAACCGGGTCGCCAATTACAATACCACTTTGTTCATTCCAAAACTCCATGGCGTCCAAAAACATTCCTTTGCTTGTATTTTCATAAACTACCCTCCAACTTTCACCACCGTCGTTTGTTTTTAAAATGTACGCGGGTTCATCCACTGCCATGATCACGGCAGTCGCTCCATCAAACGCCTCTATGTCCCGAAACTCCCTTTTTTCAAATCCTTTTACGGTGAACCATTTCCAATTCTTCCCTGCATTTGTTGTTCTGCCAACAGTGCCATTACTTCCGCTTACCCACACTACATTGTCGTTTACGACACTTAAGCCGCGCAAACTGGTATTGGTGCCGGATGTAAGCATTTCAATCACTGGTGAATGCCCCTGACCTTTTATACAGTTTGCAACAACAAACAGCAACATGGAGAGAAAAATTTTCTTAGGATTGCTTACCATAAACATTATTCATAGTTTACCATGGTTCGACTGAAACTGCCGTCTTCCTTCACTTCAAGTACGGCGTAAGCTGGGGCAAATTCCTGGAAACTTCCTTTCCACCAATTGCCGCTGATCGCGCCGTTGCAATAATACTTTATGCCTAGATAATTTAACTCATCTTGCAAATGGATATGGCCGCTTATGCAAACCTTAATATTAGGGTATTGCACAAATATTTTTTTCAACTTCATGAAGTCGGTGTGCATCAGGTTGCGCTGGATCTTCAAATCGCCGTTTGCTTCGGTTTTCTCAAAAAATAAAGCCGCACATATGGAAAGAATAGGAACATGTGAAACGATGCAAACGAATTCATCTTTCGGAATTGTTGCCAGTTCCTGTTTTAACCATTCTAACTGTTCGGGATCCAAATAGGCGATGTAACCTCCGGCAGGATTCAGCTGCACGCTGTCGAGCACGATGAAATGCCAATTGAGTTTTGTAAAACGGTAATACCTGTTCTTCATGCGCAAGCTTTCCAATACCCACTCTTTTGCGTACAGTTTATCGGATTCAGGCCTGTTTTCCTTGATAAACCAGCCCCAGATATCATGATTACCGATGCAGTGATAGATCGGCAGGCTATTTTCTTTTTGAAGAATGGAGTGAAACAGGTCCCATTGAATTTCCGTATGTTCTTTATCAGCTTCCATGGCATCCATGATGGAATCCCCGCCATTGATAACGAAGTCCACTTGCGGATGTAATTTTTGAACGTGCTGTAAAGCTTTAGCCATCCCCGTTTCGGGTACAATGCCGGGTTTTACATGTATGTCTGTTACGTGAGCAAAGCGGAAGCCTCTTTTCTTTTGATCACCTGCCAGAGACCATGCGGGTAGAAAACTACTGCCGACAGCAGCGACAGTTGTCTTCAGAAACGTTTTTCTTTTCACGATAATTTGTGGAAATGAATTTTGAAAGGCCAAGATAATATAAACTGGGCGCTAATGCGCGGCCAATGGACTATTTCGTTTGAGCAAAAACGAGATCAGTAAATCGGGACGTTGGTAAATAATGGTGTGACTTGTATTGGGCAACAGATAAAATTCAGGATCCTTTGCATTGATAAGCCTTTTTCTAGCAAAGTCCAAATTACCCAGGCTCGCGAGATTATCTTTTTCTCCCATAAATACGTAGGTCTTACATGTAATTTCCCCCCAGTGCGGCTTAAGCCTTCTCAATTGCCTCCGATGCGCAAATTTTTCATCGCCGGCGACATTTAAGTACTCGGGTATCGTCATAGTCACGAAACCTAGTTTACCGACGTAGGAAAACCAGAACAGTTTTTCTTTTGATGGATCAATTACCGGTGAAATAAGATAGAGTTCCTGCACCAGGTTAGGATGCTGCATCGCAAATGAAGCTGCGATCGGTGCGCCGTAGGAAGAGCCCATCAGAAAAATCTTGCCATCCTTATTATATTCCTTAACGATCTTCTCGATGTAGTGGACATGGGCCTGGATCGAAGGTTCAGAAACCCCATAATTCGATTTTCCAAATCCCACGCGATCGACTGATACCATCCTGAAATTTTTCTGCATGTCAGAATCGTCCAACAATTTCATTGAACTGTACCACGCACCCGGAGCGCCATGAATGATTAATAGCAAAGGTTTTGTTGAATCACCTACCACGGCGTGGTAAACATGAAAGTTTTTATAGTTGATGTATTTCAGTTTGGGTTTTGTGGGACGGTTCGCATAATGCTTGGCAATTTGCTCATCACTTAAAACCCTGACGGGAAAATGACAAGATGCGAAAGCCATGGTATACACAATGGCCAATATGGGTTTCCGTAGCGTTAGCATAGAATCACGTACTCCTATTAACGATATAATTGGATAGAAAAATATACCAAACTTGCGTCGGGCCTTGATTGTCGTAAAAATCCGGCTACAGCAGGCATAGTGTGAACCTGTCCATAGCCGGAAATGGCTTTCTGCGGAGAACTTCTAAGAAAGTTTACTAATCATCGTCTTCTTCCTCATAGGCGCTTTCGTTGGTGGGATAATGAGTTTCCCAGTCTTTCACCTTCTCATCGGTTAAGCATTCGACTATGTCGAATATGGGATCGGTTTTGCGTCTCCACTCCGTTACTAGTGGATCTTCATAGCGACTTACAAAAAGGCAATGATCAGATTCTACCGTAACCTTGATAAGCTTTATCTCTGAACCTTCTTTCTCCTGTACCAGGTAGTAACAGCCGGGTTCAAGCAGACCGTACGAGAACATACTTCCTCCTTTTTTGGCGTTCATTCAATTAATTCCATCCGGGTTGTAAGCAAAAGGTAATGGGTTGAGCGAATGTAATGGGTTGAGAAGCTTTGAGAACTCCGACTTGGGGTTAATAAGGTAGAAAGAACCGAAGCATCATTCCAAAATTAAGGCTTTTTTCAAAGGTTTTTCATCCTTAAAACCTTATTACAAAAACTTTCTGTTACTAGTTGAAAATCAGTCCACACTGGATGATTTGTACAAATATTCATTAGGTAAGAGGCCAGCTGATAGGTGGTAGCCGGGTATCAGGATTAATGGGGACTATCTATAGTTAGAAGCTGAATCGCTAGGCGTTAATCACGTTTTGTATGTTCTTGTTTTTATTTCTCAGATCAATGTCCCCTTCGAGCATCGACTTCAGATTGGTCATATAAAATGTCCATCCTTTTCCACACTCAATAAAAAAATATCGTTGCTCGGATTCGTCTTCCATTGGCATCGTCTGCCTGAGTTCGCAAATGGTTTCCCTGTCTTCCTGCTGCACTGTGACGGTCACGAGACATCCGCCCGAGAAAAGGAACTCGAATCGGTCCTTTCCGTTTACCGAGAGAATCTCATTTTCTTCCGCAAATGTGTCATCGTAGCCGAACCATAGCCACTTGTAACGATCTCCTTGTTGTATCGCCTCATTCCTTTTCCGCAAAACGCCTCGCGCTGTCCTGAACTCAGCAAGGCGAAGAAACCATCTTTCCAAACCTTCTTGTGTTGTCCATGCATTATATATATCGCCCGGTTGTGCATGTATGGTAATCCGCTTGACGAATTCACGCCAGTTATAATTTCCCATAAAAACAATTTGGCGAATCTACCAAGATTCCGTGATAGGTTATTTGGTTAACATTTCTTCCGCGCCCGTCCAGTTTTCGGGAACTCCGTGTCGCATAAACCTGGAAGCATTTTCCATGAAGAATTTTGCCGTCTGGTCGGTTGGATCCGTGGCAAGTATCTGCTGAAATATTATGATGGCATTCTCGAAATGCTGTTCGCGATAACAACGCATAGCCTCATCAAAGTAGGAGAGAGTTGACAATTTTTTTTCAAACTCCAGTTGTTCAAATCCATTAATGCATTCAACAATACTCAATAAATTATGTTTCCCTTTCAATCGAACACTTCCTAGTTGCCGCAGGTGGAATTTATAATGTCCGTTTAAATGTTGTTGCGTTTCCGCGCTTAGCAGCAGCGGCGACTTATAATATTTTGTCAGGCTCTCAATTCTTGAAGCCGTATTAACGGTATCGGAAATTGTAGCGGCGTCCATCCTGGATTCATCACCCGTTATACCCATGATGAGGGGACCTGTGTGCATACCAATCCCTGCTTTGATAATGGGGAGACCTTTTCCTATCCTTTCATTATTCAGCTCACAGATTGCTTTTTGCATATGGATAGCGGCATGAAGCGCATCTTCGGGGCTTTCAGGGAAAATGGCCATTATAGAATCGCCCAGGTATTGATTAATGAAACCTCTATTGGCCCTTATGATCGGGCCGAGCCTGGCATTAAATGAAGAAACAAAATGGAAATTCTCTTCAGGGGTCATGTTTTCCGAAAGCGTTGTAAAGTCTCTGATGTCCGTAAATAACACCGTGACTATTTTTTCGACCTGGTCCCCTAATCTCACTTCGGTGATGGCATTTTTTCCTAAGGACCGAATGAACTCGTTGGGCACAAATTTTTTCGTCACCTCATGGATCCGTAGTATAGCTTCTTCTCTTTCTTTTACCTCCCTGATGTTTTTCTCATAGAGCATTGCGCTCTCAATGGCCGCCGATGATTGTAATGCCAGCGTGATCATTAATTTTAAGCGCGCCGCGGAGAACTGGTCATCCTTCTTGCCTGCCAATATGATGGCCCCCATGATCCGGTGTTTCACTTTCATCGCGGCATACATCAGTGATTGAACCCCTGCTTCAATGATTCCTTTTTCTCTTAACACCGAAAAATCATTTATGATTTCAGATTGTCCACCAAACGCAATTTTAAACAGGAGAGAAGTGTTCTTTCTGATCTTTTCCTTGTCGAAAAGCAATTCGCCGGCTTGGGCTGGTATTTCTAGCTGGCCTTTATCGTCATTCCACAACACGATGATACCACCATCGGCAGAAATTGAATGCATTGCTTGTTCCAATGTAATTCGGGCTATAGCATCCGGCTCGATCGTTTCCGTCAATTTCTCCGAGAAATTAAAGATCACATTTAGTTCCTGGTAAAGATTCAGGACTTCATTCCCCAGGTTTTTTTTCTCCGCCTCTTTGGCTGCTAAATGAGACAGCAAATTGGCAATGATCACAGCATTTGGGCCTCCTTTCACCCATCCCAAAAGTTCATCATCTAGCTTAATCGGGAATGTTGAAACATCGCCTGGAAGCGGATAAAGCACTTTCCCGGTTTGGTCTTCAACGCAGATTTCTATGTTCAGTTCCTTAGCGAGAACGAGGATATCCGAATTAATTTCAGCCTTCTTTCCTACAACGTTTTTTAAATTTACTCTTGACATGATAGCTTGTACTATAAAATATTTCCGTTAAAAAATTACTAATCTAGTTCGAGCACTTCCCTGGCTTTGGAAAGAAGCACCTCGGGATCAAAAGGCTTCGTCATATACACATCAGCCCCTACTTCCTGCCCGCGTTGCCTGTCAAGTTCTTGTCCCTTTGCGGTGAGTAAAATGATGTACACATCATTAATGGCTAATTCTTTTTTTACTTTTTGGCAAACATCCATGCCATTCATTTTAGGCATCATCACATCCAGGAAAACCAGGTTCGGTTTTTCGGATTGAATCAGCTCGAGTGCCGATGCACCATTGTCAGCCGTTAAGAACTCAACGCCTTCATCTTCGAGTTCTTCAAGTGTTTGCCCAATTAGCATACGGATGTGCGCTTCATCGTCTACGATTAAGATTTTTTTCTCCATGTTTTTGTGTTAATCATTAAGATTTATTTGTTTATTGGTAAACGAGAAACAAAACGTTTTCCAATCCCTTTTCGAATCTTAGTGTCTGCACGATGTCCTGCTTACCAGAAAGAATTGAATTCATGATAATAATATCTGGTTGGCTCGCCACCGCGTTTTCAAACAGCTCTTTTCCATTTGACTCCGTCACAGCATATCCTCTTGTCTTAAGAACCTCAGTCAGGGTATTGACAGTACCAGAATCTTCGTCCACAATCATTACCTTCTTTTTTGACTTGCCTTGTTCAAGCAAGCTACCAATCTCATTAAACAAAAGCCCCGTGTCGATCGGTTTGGTAAGATACCTGTCGACACCAATTCTGAATCCTCGCGCCTTGTCTTGCACAATCGAAAGCACGATGATAGGAATATCCATCGTCTGCGGATCGTTTTTCAAAACGGCGGCCACATCAAACCCATTCATTTCAGGCATCATCACATCAAGGATTATCAGGTCGGGTTTGTTGGCCCGTACTTTAGCCAACGCTTCTTTCCCATTGCTCGCTTCATCGATCAGGTAACCGGCATCGCCGAGTTCCTGCTCGAGCAGCGAGCGAATAGAATCGTCGTCGTCAACTATCAACACTCTTGCAGCATTTCCTTTGCTAGCAAGTTGCGAGTGACTGACTTGTTCTTTGAGCCTTTTTATGAGATCGTCAATGTGAATAGGTTTCGGCGCGCCCGTCTTTGTGACCGGCAATGCAAATGAAAATGTGCTCCCGTTACCTAATTCACTCTCTACCCAAATTCGTCCTCCGTGATGTTCGACGATCTCCTTGCAAATAGGTAATCCCAAGCCGGTTCCTTTAGGTTTGTCGGTGAGTGTGTCTCCAACTTGTTTGAATTGCTCGAACACAGCCGCGTGGTCCTCTGCTGCAATGCCGATTCCCGTGTCGGAAACGCTGACAATGATCTCATTTTTTTTGCGAGATACTTTGCAGGTTACCTTACCCTTGGGAGTGAATTTTACTGAATTCGAAATGAGATTAACCATCACCTGGATGAGTTTATCTCGATCACCGGTAATAGGAGGAAGATGAGTCTGGATATTTTTTTCAAGGTCCAGGTTTTTGTTATCAAATAATGCAGCGGTCGCGGCAATGGCTCTTTGGGCCACTTCTGCCAGCGTAACGTCTTCCATATTCCATTCCATTTTACCTGCTTCGATCTTGGCCAAATCCAGCACATCGTTTATCAAATGCGTGAGCCTTTCTCCTTCCGAGACGACCACATTTAAGTTCTCAGAAATTTGTGAAATTGTCTTTTGCGCTTTTGGACTCTTTTCTACTGTAGGAAATATTTTTTCGTCCAATCGCTTACGGATGATCTTAGCAAAACCTAACACCGACGTAAGTGGAGTTCTTAATTCGTGACTGACCGTAGAAAGGAAAGCACTCTTAGCTTCGTTGGCCTTTTCGGCAGCTTTCGTGGCAGCCTCTGCTTCCATTTTAGCTTGCTTAACATCTTCAAATAACGTAGCATTATTCAGCGCAACGCCCACGGAGGCGGCTATGGTTGACAATAGGCGCAGATCACTGTCATTAAAGCTGTTTTCATGTTCTGTACTTTGAACACTCAACACACCGATAATCTCATCACCAACGGGTATGGGAACGCCCAAATAAGACGCCGCTGCCTTTCCAATCCTGGTAACACCGAGTTGCTGCCGGAGCTCTGCAATATCTTTATTGATCAGCAGCGGTTCTCCCGAAACGATAATTTTTGAAGTGAGGCCTTCTCCTAATTTTAGTGGGTTCATTTCATCCCCAAATTGGTACGGGAAATGAATGACATTTGTTTTTTGATTCAACAATGCGAGATACACAATATTTGCTCTGAACAGGTCTTTCATCTGGTCGCCCACAAACTGAATCAACTCGTCTGCGTCCAATTGCGATGCTAGTGCCTTACTAATATTATTGACTGTTGCCAACTCAGTCGCTCTTTGTTTCGCTTCGGCAAGCAAGCGATTCGTCTCATCAAACAGACGTGCATTTTCAATGGCAACGCTCATACTGTTTGTGATAGTTGTGAGCAAACGCACATCTGTATCGCTGAATGCATGTTCTTTGTCGACATTTTGCAAACTCACAGACCCTTTTACCACATCACCCATTATGATCGGCACAAAAATCGCCGACTTGGGGGGCTGACCATATGTAACGCCAGCTCCTCCGTGACTTTTTGCAGTTTCCGCATAGCTTTCACGAATATCCAAAGCTCTCTTGGTTGCTATAAGTTCTTTGCTACTCCAGTTCAATGGTCGCGGTTCTATTGGAAAACGCACTCCTTTCTCAATAGCATACTGAAAATGTTCAATCCCGGTTTCATGATCAAATGTTCGGATGACCAGCGTTTGCGTACCCGGGAACAAACTGCAAAGCCTGTCGCCAACTAGTTCATAAATTCCCTGCATGTCAAGTTCTTTGGCCAAGCCTTCCTGTACACTATTGATTAAGCCAAGTTCGGTGGTGCGTTGTTCAGTTTCTTTTAATAACCGGTTCGTTTCATCAAACAGCCGCGCATTTTCCAATGCGACACTCATGCTGTTTGCTAAGGTTTCAAGTAGCCGTATGTCGGATTCATTAAATGCATATTCCTTATCTACATTCTGGATGCTGACATAACCCTTGACATTGTTCCCGGTCAACAGAGGAACAAACATCAGCGACCTAGGCATTTCTGTGTCTCCTATCGCCACGATCCCGTATTCAGTTCGTGCTTTTTCCTCCGTGTTTATGTAAATCGTTTGCTTTTTCTCGATGAGTAATTGACGAAGTTTATTTATTGGCCTCGACTCCAAGTCCCATTTTTGTCCATTTTCAAATGCATAATTAAAGTGTTCCGTGTTGTTCGCAAAGTCAAAGCTGGCAATTATTACGGCGTGGGTGTGGAAGAGATTTTGCACCCTGTCTCCAACAAGATTGTAAATGCCATGCATATCCAGCTCGTGAGCAAGTCCTTCCTGAACACTATTGATCACGGCCAGCTCTGCCTTACGTTGTTCCGTTTCTTTCAGCAAGCGATTTGTTTCATCAAACAGGCGCGCATTCTCTAACGCAACACTCATGCTATTTGCCAATGTTTGCAAAAGAGAAACGTCCGATTCGCTATAGGCAAATTCTTTTTCATAGTTCTCCAGCCGAATGGTTCCATTTACCTCTCCGCCCGACATAAGGGGCACACCTAACCAGGATTTTGCTGCATCATCCGTTTCTGATGGTGCAAACACAGCACCCAGCTCTTTATAGCGCTTCACGGCATTCTCGTTAATTAGAAGAGGCTGCCCGGTTTGAATGATGTGAGAGGTGAGACCTTTTCCCAATTCAAATCCCTGTTCGTAAATTCTTTTCCCCTTGAAAAGATAATAGGGATTAGTGATGTAATTCTTTTCACGATCGTAGTAAGAAATTGAAATGCCTTGGGTGTCGAACACATCCCGGATCTTATCTCCAACAAGATCGTAGACGGCTTGTATATCCAATTTGGAGGCAAGCCCTTCCTGCACACTATTGATGATTGCCAGCTCTGCGGTGCGTTGCTCAGTCTCTTTGAGTAGGCGATTGGTTTCATCAAACAACCGTGCATTTTCCAGCGCCACACTCATGCTGTTGGCTAAGGTTTCCAGCAACCTGATATGGGCTTCTGTAAATGCGTTTTCCCTGTCAATATTTTGGAGTGTGACGTAACTGGTGATCTTGTCGCCTATCATTAATGGAACGAATACCGCCGATTTTATTGGCTCAGTACCAGGGATCACTTCGGTTCCAAACCATGCATACCCTTCCTCTTGTTTATTGATAACGATTTTCTTTTTGGATTGAATCAGGTGAAGCCTCAGCTTACCCAATGATCTTGGCTTGGCGTAATAGCGCTGCCCTTTTTCGACCATATATTCAAATTTCTCCGTCGCTTCTTCATGATTAAACGTGGCGATCGCGACAACCTGCGCATCAAAAAGACTGCGGATCCTTTCACCCACCATTGTATAGATGGCCTGGATATCCAGCTCTTTCGCCAACCCTTCCTGCACACTGTTTATCACGGCAAGCTCCGCGGTACGTTGTTCAGTTTCTTTTAACAGACGATTAGTTTCGTCAAACAACCGTGCATTTTGCAGGGCCACACTCATACTATTGGCAAGAGTCGTGAGCAAGTTGACATCTGAATCGGGAAATGCATTTTCTTCATCAAGGTTTTGGAGACTAATCACTCCCGCCACCTCGCCGCCTGCAAACAAGGGAACCAACACAATTGATTTAGCTCCCCGGCCAATGATAACCGCCTGGTCATATTTTGACCGTTCGCTCTCCAGGTCTCTATTTATTACCAGCTGTTTTCCGGTGTCAATTACATATTTCCTGAATCCCTTCAAAGGTCTCGGGCCTAACAGTGTTCGGTCACCTTTTTCGTACGCGTAACGGTCCTCAATGAGTTGAGTGGTCTTGTCATATGTGACGATATCGAATATTTGCGCTTTGAATATCGCTCTCATCTTTTCGCCCACCAGCTCATAGATCCCCTGGATATCCAGTTCTTTTGCCAACC
>VBAU01000242.1 GCA_005883855.1 Bacteroidota bacterium | reverse complement strand
ATCAAAAAGCAGGTCATTCCTTGCGAAAAAGAAATCCTTACGCCAGTTCAAAAACTAAATGAATACATCATGACTTCATTGCGAACTATTGAAGGACTGGACCTCACGCGGATTCCGGAAGCTCCTCAAATCGATAAACTGAAAGCCGCCAGCAGGAAATTTATTGAAAGAGGGTTAATAGTCGAGGAGGCCAAACAATTGCGGCTGACACGAAAAGGAAAGCTTGTGGCTGATGGAATTGCCGCTGAGTTATTTTTTGATAAGGAAATCCCTCAAATTGTCGATTGATGGTAAATGGATTGCTGTTAGAAGGAACCTAAGTAGTGCATTTGAAGACGGACAAAATTATTTACCACTGTGCGTAACCTTCCTTCTGTTTTGACGACCTCTGTTATCTATCTTTAAAGTGTTTGTACACCTGCGATATTACCAGGCAAAGCACCATAATCAAGATCGCTGTAGGTCCAAAGCCGTTAAATGAGATCGGTATCATCGTTTCTTAGTTCTAATTTTCAGACGAGAACTTCTTCTATCCGTTTAAACCCTTCCATGGGTTTAACATTTTCCCAAAGAATTTTATATACTGTTTCGGCGATGGGCATTTCGGCGCCGACTTCTTTGTTAATATCATAAATGCACCTCGCCGCGTTATACCCCTCTGCGACCATGTTCAGTTCGAGCTGCGCGGATCTCACCGAATACCCCTTTCCTATCATATTGCCAAACGTACGGTTGCGACTGTATAGAGAATAACAGGTTACCAACAGATCACCCAGGTAAACCGAAGCTGCATAATTAGGAGCTTTGCGATGAGTAACCGGATCCTCTTCACCATGCTCGCCAACAACGATATGCTCAATTCCAACTTTTCGCAGAAAACCTGCCATCTCATCCGCGCTATTGGCGATGTACACACTCAGGAAATTGTCGCCATATTCAAGCCCATGCGCTATGCCCGCCCCCAGGGCGTAAATGTTCTTCAACACGGCCGCATACTGCACACCTAAAATATCATGATTCACGATCGTGTTGATGTAATCGGTTCTAAAATTAGATGCAAGTTCTTCGGCCTTGGTTACATCTATTCCCGAAAAAGTCAAATAGGAAAGCTTTTCTGCCGCAACCTCTTCTGCGTGACATGGACCAAGAACCACAAAATAATCCTCAAGCAACACATCGAATTGTTGCAACAACCAGGCATTCAGCAAAACATTATGGTGGGGAATGATCCCTTTTATGGCAGAAACAATTTTCTTTTTGTCAAAAATGCTTTTGTCCAGATGTGCTAAGGTGTTTTCAATGAATGCAGAGGGCACTGCAACAACTATCACATCAGAATCGGCAATCACTTTTTCTATATCATTTTGCAAAAAAAGAAGCGAAATGTCGAAATAAGCGGAGCTCAGGTAATGTGGATTGTGCCGACGTTTTTTTATTTGAGCAATCGTTTCTGCATTTCGGATCCACCAGTTTATGGCGTGTCCATTGTCCGTTAAGATCTTTGCCAATGCCGTCGCCCAACTGCCGCTGCCGATGATACCAAACATGATCGCAGATTACGCTGATTTAATTGATTGCTCGGATAAAGTTAATAAAGGAACTTTTGAGAAGGCGAAAAAGAAAAAACCGGATGTAACTCCGGTTAATCATTTAATCAACGCAATCCGATTCAATCAGTGCAATCCGTGATCCAATCAGCGCAATCGCGATCTATTTTTCAAACAATTTGTCTTTAGGCACAACTTTTACTTTATTGCCGTCCTTTAATGTTTTACTTATCGCATTGTACGGCCCGGTCACGACCTCCTCGCCGGCATTTAAACCACTGGCGACTTCAATATAGTTTATGTCCTGGATCCCGGTTTTCACAATAGTCTTCTTCACCTTGCCATCTTTTTGCATCACAAAAACCACTTCTTCGAGCTCATCACTGTTCACTCCCGCACTACTCTTGTCGGAGTTATCCTGGTCATCCTGGTTAGGCTTGTTTTTCTTATTCTCTTTCTTTTTGTCTTCGATGCTTTTATCGCTTCCTTTTACCCGGGCTGCTACTGCGTTTATAGGAACCGCCAGGACAAAATCGTGTCGTTTGGTTTTAATATCTGCACTGGCGTTCATGCCTGGTCGAAAGATAAATTTTCTCGGATTCTTAGGATCCATAAGGTCTCTGTACGAATTCGAATCAAGGCGAATTCGAACCTCATAGTTTGTGACGTCATTCGATGACGATGAAGTCTGCGAAGATGTGCCCGACGCAGTGCTCGCTGCCACTTCCCTGACAATTCCTTTGAATTTTCGATTATTATAAGCATCCACTTCCACGTCCGCACTATCACCAATATTTACTTTTACTATGTCATTTTCGCCAACGTCTACGCGAACTTCCATCACGCTCATATCCGCAACTCTCATCATCTCCGTTCCTATATTAAAGCTGTTCCCTGCAACACGTTCACCTTTTTTCACGGAGAGGGAAGAAATAACTCCATCCATCGGCGCCGTCAGCGTTGTCCTACTGAGATCTTTATTGGCTCTTGCCAGGTTTGCTTCGGCACTCACCACGCTCGCCTTATTGCCACGTATGGCCTGCACCGTTGCAGTATAATTTGCCTTGGCAGACAAATAGGCGCTCTCGGCCTGCTCAAATTCGGCTCGGGAAATAACTTTGTCTTCCACCAATTGCTTTTGGCGGTCATAAGTTCTTTGCGCCTGGTCCATCGTTGCTTTTAAGGCGTCGAGTTGGGCCTGGCTGTTGGCTGTCACTGCCTGTTGTTGATTAACAGAGGCAGCAGCCTGGTCGCGCTGAGTTGCGTAGATGTCTGCGTAAATGCGAGCCAGCACTTGTCCCTTCTTTACACTGTCTCCTTCTTTCACAAAAAGATCAGTGATCTGCCCGGAAATATCCGGACTAATTTTAACCTCCACTTCCGGGTAAACCTTCCCACTTGCATTTACTGTTTCGACGATAGTCCTTTTAGTCGCTTTTTCCGTCGACACCTTTACTCCCTCATCGCCGCTGCCGGCTATTAATTTGCCCGCGATCAGCACGACGATCAAAATCCCCAGCACGATCAAAATCCATTTAACAGTTTTATTCATGATTCGAGATTTTTGTCGTCAATCGTGAATTGTCAAGGCCAAGTCTCTTTAAAATCAAATCATAACTTGGATTTCGCAAATGTTCTTTTCACTAGGCATTCGCTATTGACTATTCACCATTGACTATTCACTATTGACTATTCACTATTCACAACTTAATCCCTTGCCCCCTATAATATTCAAGCACTTTAATTTTAAACACATAACTGTATTGAGCAGAGAGTCTGTCAATTTTAGCACGGAATAAATTATTTTGATTTATCAACAAATCGATGGTGCTCAAAAGGCCTACCGTATATCTCTTGCTTGAAAAATCATAAGCCTTCTGAGCAGTCTCGACTGCCTTCGTGCTCGCATTAAATTTTTGCAAGGCAGTCATCGCGTCCGTGTAAGCTTTATAGATATCCTGTTTGAGACTCTTGTTATCAAGCTCCTGTTGCAACGATAAGTTTTTGACATTCAGTTTTTGTTTTTGCCAATAGATCTTAGCGGATCCGCCATTGAAAATGGGAACATTTATACCGAACCCAACGGCGTTGCTGAAATTATCTGAAACCTGTGTCCAATACGGACTTGCATCAACCTTGTATATCTTATCATAAACGGGAACGACTACCGGCACGTTAGATCCGTATACATGGCCAATGGTATCAAGCCCGGTTGCGCTAGAGCTGATCAACGATGGATTGCTTTTCAGGTTCGAATAGTTTGATCCGAGACTAAACCCCACCCCGATGCTAGGATACATCGCACCCTTTGCAGCAGAGGCAAACTTCCGAGCTGCATCGAGGCGTAATTGATTCACTCTTTGTTGCGGAAGATTTTTGATTGCCAATAAATACACAGCTTCTGGCTGAAGCTCTGCAATTGGATCAATTGGGATCAATTCAATAGGCGGTGTTTCAATGTCAAAAGCCAAACCGGCATCAAGATTTAGTAGTGCTTTCAAAAGTAACATCGACTGAGTCTCTGTCCCTACAGCTGAGATCAGGGTCGAACTATCATTTGCCAATTGGGATTCTATTTGCAACAGGTTCAGCTCAGGAAGACTCCCCGCACGGACCAGCTTCCTCGTATTTTCCAACTGTGCTGTGGTTAGCTCAATCTGTATTTTGCTGGCATTTACCTGTTCCTTAGCAAGCAATGCCTGCAAGAATGCCGCAGCTACATTTAGCCCGACGTCATCTTTCACTTTTTGAACGGTGGCGGATGCAGCTTCCGCTTCGAGCTTATTCCCCGCAATTGTGTTTGTCTTATTGAAAAAATTGAATAAATCAAAATTGCTTTGCAGGCTGAAGTAATTGTTGATGACGGACTGGGTGGTGTAAAGGTTGGTTGTTCGGTCAATGGAACGACCTGTGTTCATGGAAAGATTAGTAGAAAAATTAAAACTCGGAAATTTTGAAAGGTCGCTCTGCCTATAAGTTAGCTCGGCAATTTGAGCCTGGATGTCCTGTTGTTTGATCGTGATATTATTTTCCAGGGCATAGTCTACACATTTACGCAGGTCCCACTTCTCCTGGCCGAATGAAAGCCCACTTATGCCGGACAAAACCAAGAAGATAATTAGTCGGTTCATAATTCCGGCAAAAATAAATGAAATGGGTTGTCGGAAAACTGATAAATGACAAATGGCCTGTTATATTTTTTTAATCGATTTTATCGAGGCTTTGTGACAGGTCGTCGATAAGATATTGAGCGTCTTCCAGGCCCACATAGACGCGCACATACCGATGCTCGCGGTTATTAGGATTAAAATCCTCTTTTTTAATGCCCGTGCACTTGGGCATAGCAAGACTTTCATGGCCGCCCCAGCTTACCGCCATCATAATGTGCCGGAGGGATTCACAAAACCTGACAATTTCTTCCCTGGTTATCCCCTTTAGTATTATAGTGAGCAAGCCACATGCCCCCTGCATTTGTTTTTTAGCGAGTTCGTATTGTGGAAAGGTTTCGTCAAAAGGGAATATGACTGTCTCGATTTTCGGATGCTGTTTTAAGAATTTCACAACTTCAACGGTTGTGCGGGTGATTCGCTCCAGCCGCGCAGGTAGCGTCCTCAATCCACGAATCAACAACCATGCGTTAAAAGGTTGAATACCGCTACCCACGTTGAGATACTCGCTGTCGAAAATCTTTTTTATCATGGCATGTGAGCCGCAAAGTATTCCTCCCAATGTGTCACTGTGTCCGCCGATGTATTTGGTTGCCGTTTGCAGAGCAAGGTCAATTCCCATCTCAATCGGGCGCTGATATAACGGAGTGCAGTAACTGTTATCAATGATCGTTGTGATCTTTTTTGACTTTGCCAGGGCACTCACTGCCTTTATATCCTGCAAGGCAAAATCCCAGCTATTCGGAGACTCCAGGTAATATATCACGGTATTCGGCTGTGTTGCCCTCTGCCAATTTTCAATTTGCGTTCCATCGACGTAAGTTGTGCTGATATTAAACCGCGGAAGTATTACGTCAAAAGTTCTTTGCGCCCAGGTATAAGGACCTTTTACTGAAACGATGTGATCGCCGGATTTTACGTTCGCAAACACGCTCGCAAATATGGCTGAGGCGCCACTGTTAAATACAAGGCAGTCCTCCGCTCCATCAAGCGCTGCCAGTTTTTTTCTCAATATGTCAACAGTGGGATTTAGTCCGCGGCTATATAAATAACCATTCATTTCATCTTCCAGGGCTCTGCTCAAGTCATCCACTTTCTCAAAAACAAAATTGCTGGTTTGAATGATAGGCGCTGACACAGCGTTGAAATAGTTTTCCCTTTCCTCGCCCAGCTCATTTAGTATAAACGAAAGCTCCTGTTGATTTAGAAATGACATCTTTATTCAGTATGAGTTTTGGACAAGTTGCGAATGACGAAGTAAATGAGGGTGAATCCTACCAGCACCGTTGCCCCCGTCAAAGCAATGTACGGTGTATTGAAAACAATGCTTGTGCAAACAAAGACGTATGCTGCAATAAAAATCACAGGCTGCAAGGGAAACAATCTCATTTTATAAATACCTGTGCCATCTAATTCCTTTGTTCTTTTTCGCAAAATAAAAATCGTTGCGGCAGAAGTGGCCATTCCAAATGAGTCCAGAAAAATCGAAAAGCTCAGGATCTTTTCAAAGGTATCAGCAAAGAACAGCACCACGATGCAAAGAGCCGAAAAAACGGTAAGGGACACAATGAGAACGTCTCGCTTCTCATTTTTCTTTTGAAAAACTTTTGGGAAAATGCCGTCTTCACTCATCGCATACACTACCCTCGGATTACTCATTAACGAAACATTCACATAGGCCAGGACAGAAAGAAAAAGAAGACCTGAAAAGAAGTTTGCACCAGTGACGCCAAACATTTTTGCCACAACAACAGAAGCGATTTCACCGGTTGTTTTCATGCTATCAAAGCCGACGATCTTGTAATAAGCAACATTTACCGTGAGATAAAGCAAAATGATGACGGTGATGCCGATAAAAATTGAACGCGGGATATTTTTGCTTGCCTTGTCAACTTCACTGCCGAAATTGATCGTCTGCTGATAACCTCCATAGGTAAATGAAATAGCAATTAACGTAATTCCAAACGACTTGATCCAGTCCTTCCAGGAAATAGCGTCATGGCCAGCCGTTGCAGAAGGGTCATTGGCATACGCCGATGGAAAAAACAATGACGTTATCAATAACAGGATCATGGCGATCTTTATCAACATTAAAACACTTTGTGTCTTTGCACTCATCCTCAGCCCTAACAAGTTCACTCCATAAAAAATAAAGATCGCTCCGATTGCGATCAGAACTTTCACAACGTCTGTTGCCCCGGTACCCAAAAAAACCTTACTGATATAACCCGCGCCGATCAATGCCACACCCGATACCGATGCGGCATTTGAAATAAGTATACTTGAATTTAATCCGAAGGCGATGGAAGGATGATAGGCATACGAAAAAACTTTGTAATAGCCGCCGGTTACCGGGTAACGCGAACCAATCTCCGCGTACGTGAGCGCACCGCACAAAGCAACAAGTCCACCCACAATCCACGCGCCGAAATAGATGGTTGGATTAAGCGCTGCCCTGGCTGCATCCTTTGCTGTGCGAAATATGCCCATTCCAATCACAAGTCCAATCACGATCATCGTAAAATCGAACAAACCAAGTTTATTCTTTGCAGTCATGCGCGAAGTTTCGAATTGAAGATAGCAAAAACGTTCTAACTTCGCTGTACAAACCAATGCCATGATCAAAACTACATTCTGCCTAGTCAGTTCTTTTATTTATTTGTCTTCCTTTTCACAGAATCAAATTCCTGACTCTTCAAAAAATCTCAGTGAAGTCACGGTAAAAGCTTTTGAACAGAACAAACAATTAAAGCAAACATCGGCGGCCATAAATTATGTTGGACCCTCCCAATTACAAAGATTCAACAACACAAACATTTTGCCGGCGGTCAACAGCACTCCAGGAGTGCGAATGGAAGAACGCTCGCCCGGAAGTTACCGTATGAATATTCGCGGAAGCACACTACGGTCTCCATTCGGCGTTCGCAATGTGAAGATCTATTTCGATGAAATTCCGCTTACCGACGCCGGTGGAAACACATACTTGAACCAGTTAAGCTTGTATAATTTCAATTCCATTGAAGTCATCAAGGGTCCAGCAGGAAGCCTGTACGGCGCAGGCACCGGCGGCGTGATGTTAATTCACAGCCTGCCTGCAGTGTGGCAGCAGGGATTTGATGCAACCGCATTAGGTGGGAGTTATGGATTGTTCAATACAGGTGTGCAAATAAGAGCGGGCGATCAGAGCTGGCAAAATGTGTTGGGCTACTCGCATCAAAATAGCGACGGTTACCGACACCATACAAACATGCGCCGCGACATACTCAACTGGCAAACCAAAATTTTAAAAATTAAAAATGACGAACTAAAATTTTCGGTTTTGTATGGTGACCTTTATTACCAAACGCCTGGTGCATTGACAAAGGCGGAATACCTTGCTAATCCGCGCGCCGCCAGGCCTAAGGCGGCAGCCTTTCAAAGTGCGGACAGTATCAAAGCAGCAATCTATCAAATCTCCGATCAATTTGATAACACCACCACCATTTTTGGAGCATATTCGCAGGTGAAAAATCCAAACTTTCGCAACTATGAAAAAAGAAAAGAACCGCAGTGGGGAGCAAGGACTGTTTTCAAATGGAACAAACGGCTAAATACATCCTTACTGCAGGTGGTCTTCGGCGGTGAATTACAAAACGGACATTTCCATACGCAAACATACTCTAACGTGTACGGCAAAGCTGGCCTGCTCCAAACTGATGATCAAATTCGGCCAAGCATCTATTCAGTTTTTGTGCAGGGAGACCTCCAGTTACCACGCGACTGGGATATAACAGCAGGTGCAAGTTTTAACAAGACATCAATTGATATCAACAGGGTGTCTGTTCCAAACTTTACACCGGTCAACAGAGATTTCAACAGCGAAATCGCACCCAGGCTGGCGATATCAAAAAGACTAGTTCAGAATTTGTGGTTATATGGCAGCGTATCGAGAGGATTCTCCCCGCCAAGTGTTGCTGAAGTATTACCCTCTACAACTGTTATTAGCACAGACCTGCAAGCTGAGCATGGCATCAATTATGAGGCAGGGATTAAGAGCAGCTGGCTTAAGCAGCGATTGTACGTAGAATTAAATGGTTTCTATTACCGCCTGGAAAATGCCATTGTCCAACGTAAAGACGCCAGCAACGCTGATTACTTTGCCAATGCCGGTTCTACTAAGCAAAGGGGAATTGAGTCACAGGCGAGCTATAAACTTTTAGCGCGAGAACATTCGTTTATCTCAAACATGGGGATATGGATCAGTTACACCTGGAACAAATTCAACTATGATGAGTTTAAACAATCCACGACGGATTATTCAGGGAAGCAACTTCCCAGCGTAGCTCCCAACACTGTTGCATCGGGTTTGGATATAAACACGAAACAGGGGATCTACTCGAACCTTACTTATTTTTACAGCGACCGAATTGCTCTGAACGATGCGAATTCGGAATACGCTTCTTCTTATAATTTGCTGGGTGAACGTTTGGGCTGGAGAAAACCGCTGAAGAAAAAAATGGTGCTTGATTTGTTTGTTGGAGGTGAAAACCTTTTTGATGTCACGTATAGCCTGGGCAACGACATCAACGCGGCAGGAGGTCGTTACTACAATGCAGCTCCGGGAATAAATTTCTATGGCGGCGCTTCGATTCATTTTAATTAACAGCCTTTGTTGACAAAATCATTTTTTATTGTTTGTTCCGCTCCATTACATTTGCTTCTGATTTGGTTCTTTAGTTAATTATTGGTGCTCCGTTTTTTGCCCCGTAATGAGCAGTACGTTGAAGAGTGCGACGCAACAGAAGCCATATAGTAGCAATGCGGCCGGGTACATAATAATTAACGGATTAAAAGGGAAGTCCGGTGACCCGCCCCCGCTGAAGCTTTGGCGGCCAAAGGAAGTCCGGCGCTATCCCCGTAGCTGTAAGGTTGTGAATGGTGAATAGTGGTTGGTGAATTTTGACTATTGACCATTGACCTACTGAATCTTCATACCACTGTTGATTTGTTTTAAAACATCAGCGGGAAGGTGTTCAGTTGTAGCCGAGCCAGAAGACCTGCCAGATCGCGCAACATTCAATTTTGCTTTCGGGTGAAAAAGCGGGAATGTAAACGCCGGTCGGCATTTATATTCACTTTATTTTCCGGAAGCAGTCACAAAGAAATTTTTCACAATGAAAAAAATTTTTATCGTGGCTGCCGTCGTTACCAGCACTCAGCTAGCTGCACAAACCACAGACGAAGACAGCATCAAAAGTTTAGACAAGGTGGTGATTACGGCTACGAAGTACCCTACCAAACAAAGTAACACGGGTAAGGTAGTCTCCGTGATCTCACACGAGCAAATTGAAAAAAGCTCGGGAAAGGATCTCGCCCAGGTGCTAAACGAGCAAACTGGGTTGACTGTGAGCGGTTCTTTTAGCAACCCGGGAAAGGATAAGTCCATTTTTTTTCGCGGTGCGAGCAGTAACTACACATTGATTTTACTTGATGGTATCCCGCTTAATGATCCCTCTGGTACTGGCGGCACGTTCGACATTCGCCTGATCCCTGTGGAGCAAATAGAACGTATTGAGATTTTGAAAGGCAGCCAGTCTACATTGTATGGGTCGAATGCAATTGCCGGAGTTATAAATATCATTTCAAAAAAACCTCTGAGCCCGCAACTCACAGGGCAGGGTTTACTAAGTTATGGGAGCTACAACACGTTTAAGGCGAATGCTGATGTAAGTCGAAAATCAAAATGGCTGGAGTACAATTTAAATTATGGATACTTTGACACGAAAGGAATCAGTGAAGCAAAAGATACGACGGGCGCAGGCAATTTTGACAAAGACGGTTTTACCCGGCAGTCATTCCAGGCTAATTTTGGAGTGAATGTGAATACACACATTAAGCTGTCACCGTTTTATCGCTTTTCGCAGTTCGACGGGGAATATGATTCAGATGCGTTTACTGATGGAAAGGAGAAATACAAAGCGAGACTGGTTAACACAGGATTGATTGGAACCTTCGACTACGAGAAGGGAATTGTAACGATTAATTATGGTTACGACTTCACCGATCTTTCCTACAGCGGCTATTTGCTGGGTGGAAAATTCAATCACGCGGAGGCATACGTGAATCACAATATTAATGATCATTTGCGATTGCTGGCGGGCTTGAATTATCAAACCTTTCGCTTACCAAAACCCGATACGACCAACAACATCTTCAGTCCGTATGCATCGCTGGTATATCATCAATCGGGATTTACAATGGAGTTGGGCAGTCGATACAATAAGCATAACCGGTATGGCGACAATTTTACCTACAGCATTAATCCGTCTTATTTGCTGAAAGAGAGATTAAAAATGTTTATTGATATTTCTTCCGGCTACCGTGCTCCTGCTATTAATGAATTGTTTGGACCGTTTGGTGCGAACCCGGAATTGAAACCGGAAACTAGCAGCACTATCGAAGGCGGCTTGCAGGGATGGACATTGAATAAAAAGATCTCCGCGTTGGCCACTTTTTATCAAAGAGAGATCGAAGACGTGATCGTTTATGAATATCCAAAAGGTTATGTAAATCGCGACAGGCAAAAAGATCACGGAGTGGAATTTGAATTTCAATATGTGCCTGATAATCGGTGGAGCCTGAAGGCCTCCTATGCATTTGTAGACGGAGAACTAACTCAAAAACTCGCAACCAAAGACACCACATTTCATAACTTGATTCGCCGGCCAAAACATACCGTCAACTTTTTTGGCGGTTACCAGGTGACAAGTAAATTTTTCTTATCCACATCACTGCAATATTTCAGCAAGCGAGATGATATTTATTACAACCCCAACAACTTTTACTTCCCGGAGCAGAAGGTGCTCAAGGCTTACTTTCTATGGAATGCGTATGCCGAATATAAAGTCCTGAATAATGGGCTGGTGATTTTTGTTGACGCCAAGAATTTGCTAAACAATAAAGATTATGCTGAGGTGTATGGTTACAATGTACAGGGCATTACCGCGTACGGAGGAATACGCTTTAAACTATAACCCGTAAACGATAACGATATGTCTAAGAATTTCGATGCAAAAACAACAACGCTATTGATTTTTGTTGCTGCTGTAGCAGCCTTGAGGGTCGCGTTTAACTTCAGTCACGAGATTTCACCGGTGGCCAACTTTTCACCTGTGGGTGCAATGGCTATATTCGGAGGAGCTTATTTTAATAAAAGATGGAAAGCATTTGTCTTTCCATTGTTGATGTTATTCATTTCTGACATTGTGTTGCACCAGACTGTTTTTAAGAAATACGGAAATGGATTTTTATATGGTGGCTGGTACTGGGTGTATGGTGCATTTGCGGTAATCACAATGATTAGCAGATTGACTTTAACAAAAATCACGATCCACCGTTTCTTTGTTTCCGTCATTGTATGTGTCCTCATACATTGGATCGTTACGGATTTTGGGGTGTGGATCAGTTCAACAAGATATCCGCAAACGTTTAATGGTTTCATCCTCTGCCTGGAAAACGCCATCCCTTACGAGTCGGGGACATTGCTCTATGGCATTGTCCTGTTTGTTGGGTTTGAATGGACGAAAAGAAAATATCCTGCACTGCAAACGGTTGAATAATTTTATCAACTAATAAATTGTTTTGTTCGTTATGAAAGCGTGCTCGTTTATACCCGCCGTCACTAAAATGATCTATGACATGGGACTGCAACGCCATTTGTATGGCGTAACCTTTGAATGTCCCGCCGAGGCTCTCCGAGAAAAACCCAAGCTCGTGCGATGCGTGCTGGAAGGCAAACAATACTCGAGCAGGGAAATCGATAAAATATTTTCGGCAAGCAAGGCACAGGGAAAAAGTCTATACTATGTAGAGGAAGAGTTGCTTTCCCAAATACAGCCGGACATCATTTTTACACAGGACGTGTGCGAGGTTTGCCAAATCGACACGCAGTGTACGGCAACAGCGGTTGCCAAATTGAAAAAGCAGCCAACCTTGATTTCTATTTCTCCCGAAAATCTCGAGGATGTATACAGCGCCGCGATTACAATTGCAGCCGCTCTCGGTGAAGAAGAAAAAGCGTATGACTACCTGGCTTCGCTGAAAGGAAGAACAGATGCCATTCTCGATCGGTTGCGACTCCATGGCATGCCGCTGAAAAGAGTATCATTACTTGAGTGGGTCGATCCCATCTACAATTGCGGACATTGGATTCCTTTCCAGGTTGTACAGGCTGGCGGCATTGACATGCTGGGCAATCCTGGCGGGGATTCTATTGTAACCTCCTGGGAAAAGATTTTAAAATACAATCCGGAGGTGATCGTAATCGCGCCCTGTGGCTTCGAAACAAAAAGAACAAGAGATGAAATGCGAATCCTTACTGAAAAACCCGGGTGGAACAGCATCCACGCAGTACTATCCGGACAGGTTTATCTCGCAGATTATGATCTCTTCACTCAACCATCGGCTTCAACATTGACAGATGGCATTGAGTTATTAGCCGGTCTCTTTCATCCAGATTTGTTTACCATCCCTTCAAACCTTACGAGTAAGTGTGTACCGTTTCTAAAAAATAAGTCCCATGTGCGTCCATGAAGAGAAAATCTGCCCAAGATGCTCAAACAAATTTGAATGCAAATTGGGATCGATAACTGAATGCCAATGCTACGGAATTTCATTGACGGCCGAGGAACATGCATTCATCGAGAGCAGGTATGATGATTGTCTATGTCGAAACTGTTTGGTTGAATTAAAAAATCGCTATGTGGCTTTTAAGGAAAAACTGTTTTTAAAATGATTGATGCCTATTTCAACTGGAGCGGCGGCAAGGATTCCGCCCTGGCGCTTTGGGCCCTGCTGCAAGACAAAGAATATCACGTTCAATATTTGTTGACGAGCATGAACAGTTTTCATAACCGCGTTTCCATGCACGGCGTCAGGCGTGAGCTTGTGATGGCGCAGGCAGTCTCTATAAACATTCCTTTGATCACTCTTGAACTTGCTGAACAGCCAGGCATGAGTGAATATGAAACTGCTATGATGAATCAAGTGAAATGGTTAAAGGAAAAAGGCGTCACCCACAGTGCATTTGGTGATATTTTTTTGGAGGATCTGAAGAAGTATCGAGAGGAAAAACTCGCAGCAGTTGACGTTCATTCTGTCTTCCCACTTTGGAAAAAGAATACCAAACAATTGATGCAAGCATTCATTGACGAAGGATTTAAGGCAATCACCGTTTGTGTTAATGAAAAAGATCTTGACGAAAGCTTTTGCGGAAGAGAAATCGATAAGAATTTTTGCAGCGACTTGCCATCAACGGTGGATCCATGTGGGGAAAATGGCGAGTTTCATACGTTTGTATATGACGGACCAATTTTTAGTAAACCCATTCGTTTTAAAAAAGGTGATATTGTAAACAAACAATACCCGGCTCCTAAAAATACCGCTCATGATAATCAAGGAACGGTAGACCATTACGGTTTTTATTTCTGCGATTTGCTTTTATCCCAGGGAATTGAATTGATCGATCGACCTACTTCGTAAAACCCGCATAAATCAGTACTCACAGGGCCATTATTTGGGCGATTGAACGCTTGAAACTGCCATCGAAATTTTATAGCTTTAATGTTCAGGAATTGAAACAATTCACCTAAGATCCTTTCGTTTAACCCTTAGCTTCCATATCCGGAAAATTCCTTGCCTTTATCTATAAATTGTAATAGTTGAAGATGTAGTTGGGACGAGGTGTGAAAAAACTGTACACTATATTATCGTTGTTGGCATTTGGAAGTGTAGTCTTTGCCCAACCTGCTAACGATGATTGCGCCAATGCACAAACTGTAACACCGAATGGCACGTGTGTTCCAGGAACAACTGTCGGGGCAAATGATAGCTGGCAGGGAAGTGTTGGGTGTCAATCGGGCGGAAATCATCCCGACGTTTGGTACACATTTACATCCACGGGCGCGCAGGCTCAATTTACTATTACCACTTCGGCACCGTGGTCTGGAAACGTTGAGGTGGTCCTTGTGCAGGGCACATGCGCAGCCGGATTTACTCTCGTCGGAAGTCAGTGCGGGTCCCCCTCATTGACTGCAACGTTCAACGGGTTGCAAAGCGGAACTGTATACTATTATACTATTTCGAGTACGAACACCGGAACGCCTGGGCCCTTTCAAAGTTGTCTAACCACGACAACTCCGCCAACATTTGCAGGGCAAGATTGTAATAATGCAGCTATTCTATGTAATTCAACAACAGTCGCCCAGCCCACATCTAATCAAGGTTTCGGGAACCAGGAAGTAACGACAGCAAATTCATGTTGGGGAATAGGAGGCGAAAGGCAATCAAAATGGTTCAAATTCACAATTGGTTGTTCGGGTACACTAGAGTTTAATATCAATCCCTTAAACTCCAATGATGATTATGACTGGGCTCTTTGGAAAATTACTTCTGACCCAACCGGATGTACTACAAAGGGCAGCTCAATTACCTGCAATTGGAGCGGTTGTACAGGCTCAACGGGAATTAGCTCATGCGTCGCCAGCGAGCCTGGCGTTAAAAACTGCGGTGCCTCTACCGGCGGAGACCCATGTGGAAGCGGAAGTCAGCCAAGAGCCTGGGGTGACTGGTCATCACCGGGCGGCGGAGCCTCATCTTGTTTAAGTAATACAATAAATGTAACGGCAGGAGATGCCTATGCATTATTAGTCGACAATTTTACAACATCAAATAGTGGATTTATTTTAACGTTGGGCGGAGCATGCGGCGGTGGCACCGCGAAAATAGGGCCCAATGCGGATTTCACCTACACGGCTGGCACTTGCGGCACGTACAATTTTAGCAAGACTTGTCAAACAACCAACTCGGCCTTCTTGTGGCAATTTGGCGACGGCAGTACATCTAATGCGCAAAATCCTTCACACACTTACGCCACATTTGGAACCTTTGTAATTACACTCCAAGTCACCGATGCATTGGGTTGCGTGGCGACATTTTCAAGAAAGAT
>VBAU01000529.1 GCA_005883855.1 Bacteroidota bacterium | reverse complement strand
CCTTTAATGAGTTGATCATTGACAACTTTGCATTTGACGATAAGGATCGTTATTGGTATTACCTGCGCGGCTTTGCGCTTGCCATGCAGAATGGGGCGAGGGTCTATGAGCAAAGCAAACCGCTGTCGCAACTGGGCGACGAAGCACATGACGTGATATTCGATAACTACCGAAAGAAAATTGTAGTCGCCGTGCGGGGTCAGAAATTTCCCTGTCAATACGACGATCCCGGCTACTCAGTGCTTCCAGTAATAAATAATGAGCTGGACGTGCCAGGCAACATCATGAGGTTACATTCATGCCGTAATGATGTCATTCTTTTCACGACGGATAAGGGTGTAGTCTATTCAATAGACAAACAAAATTTTTGCAAGCCACAACTGAGGGAATTTAATTCAACTGGGGTCATTGCGGGTTTTTTTGACGACCCATCCGGGGACACCTGGATCATTTACCATGGCAGGGGCCTGCGGCGTTATGGTTGGCGGAACGGATCACTCGTATTTAAGGACGAGATCAAACACGACGATGGATTACCCAACGATTATGTATTCGGCGGCTGTTTTGATAACGCGGGCAACTTGTGGGTTGCCACTTCAGCAGGGATCGCAATTTTTTCCAAAACAAACGGAGATTCATACAAGATCGTAAGAGCACTGTACGGCTCAGACCTGCAGCTTGAAAATAGCGAAGCGCTCAAGTTGGCAAAGGATTCTTACGGCAATATGTGGCTTTCCTCCCTTCAAAGCATTATTCGCTTCGATCCATATAAAACAACCAACTTCAAACTCAGCGCTCCGTCAATACAGATCGAAAACATAAATCTGAATCTGCAACAAACGGATTGGTCACTTTACTCAGATTCGCTATCGGGGATTTTTCAACTACCAACGAATGCCCGGCTCCCTTACTATAAAAATACTTTTGGGATTTTTTTTAAAGGCATTTCATCCTCAGGATCTGAAGGAATAAAATATAGCTACCACCTGCAGGGATTGGACACCTCGTGGGGCCCAGTATCATCGCAAAATTTTGTTTCATTTGTAAACCTCCCGCCCGGCAAGTATACATTCAAAGTGAAAGCCCAACTACCGAATACCAGTTGGAGTGAACCTGCGATGTTCGCATTTGAGATCAAGAAGCCATTTTGGGAAACCTGGTGGTTTAGATTGGCTGTGATCTTAACTGCCGCAGCTCTTATTGTTCTCATTTTCCGATACCGGTTGAAGCAGTTAAAAACAAAAAGTGAGTTGCAAAACGAATTGCGGGAATTGGAAACGAAAGCATTCAAATTGCAAATGAACCCGCATTTTATTCACAATGCACTCAATTCGATCCAGTCGCTCGTTGTGAACAACAAGAATAATGAAGCAAGCCATTATATCAACAAATTCGCCAAGCTCCTGCGGCAAGTTCTTGAAAACTCCGACAAAAATCTTATTTCCCTGGACAAGGAATTGTATTCGCTCCAGCTTTATGTTGAATTGGAAAAATTGCGAATGAATATGGAGGTTGAATATAAGGTGGATGTTGATGAAGCCATCATTCCCTCAGAGTTAAAAATTCCACCGTTGATATTGCAGCCTTTTGTCGAAAATGCATTGTGGCACGGACTGAGCAGAAAGGAAGGTGACAAGAAAATTGTTTTGAGCATCACCACTAAGCTGGGTTGGATTATTTGCGAAATATGTGATAATGGCATTGGGCGAAAGAAAGCTGTTGACTCATATGAGACGTTTCCCGAGGGCCATCTTTCCAAAGCCGTAAACATAATACGTAAGCGCCTTGTTGATTTTAACCAATCACCAGGTACAGAGCCCATCACTTTCATTGACCACGAAGAAAATGATGTAGCCATAGGCACCAGTGTTGTCGCGCGTGTAAGAATTTCCCACGATAGTTAGTTCCTGCCGATAAATTTGGACCGCATTTCATCAAGCTGATTCTACACCTTAATAAACGGGTAAAAAAGACATCTTTTCTATATCTAAGTTTAACACTTATGAAACCCGTACTACAATTTTTGCTACTGTTCTTTTTAATTGGAATTTTAGCAACCGTATCATGTAAAAAAGATGTTCAGACACACATTGTTTCTGCGGGCCCGCCGTCCGGGCCCGTGATGGGCAATAGTCTAAGCGGCAGAGAATTTTTCTTTGATACCACCTGGTCTTTCTGGACAGATGCGATGGGAGATGAGATTTATATTTCAATAGATCCGGCAAATTCTTTTTCTAATGCTTCTTTAGCTAGCTCCTATGAAGAGATTTCCATTAAAGTCGATACATTCTGGATAATTGTCCCCCAATGGTATTGGTATCCCTGTTGCACTCCGGCTCCCACAGTTAATGGCTACTGCTGGTGAAGATGGCTTATAGCGAAGTCATCCAGAATTTTTCAAAAATTCCAGCGCCACTTGACTTCCCTCACTACCCAGGACGACCCGTTAAAGCGAAAGTGAAATTTCTTTGATGAAAGACTTTCAAAACAAATACGATATCACAAACGATAGCTGGTCAATTCGGGTACTCACCCAGGATGTAGAAGGATTGATGTTTTCCGTAAACCAATACACCCTATGTGATAAAAAATGATGGGATTTGGCAGGTGACCTTTTTAAAAAATGTAGTGGCTATGATCACTTTTATCGTTAGATAAGATTTCTGTTGCAGCTTAAAGTATTCTGCTATCAATAAATCATTTCCGCACTTCATCAACCTTCCTCACCAATTTAATAAACGGACTAAAAAACCATCTTGCATCTCTTTAAGTTTAATAAAAATTAGAATGGTCTTTATTGCAGGCATAGTTGCCGTCTGTGTCATTTCGATCATTGCTATGAGCTGGGATGAAATAAAACATTTCTTTAAGAATAAGAAGACTAACTAAAATTTTAAAAAATACTGCAAACCTAATTCCTTCAAAAACCAACGACATTCATTTCCTCACTAAAAAAAAGATTTAAGTATGAAAAAGCTATTAAACGTTCTTTTGCTTATTCCCATGTTCATTTCCTGCCAGAAGGACGTTTCAAGAACTCAACAGCAGCAAGATAATCTTGCTACACAGAATTCCAAAGTAAAAACCAACTCCTCGTTAGTGCATGTCAGCCCTGTAGTTGCTACTGATTGGTACAAACTGCAACTGCGCATGATGTTAAATGCAAACCCAGCAACAAATGGAGCTCTTAATGCCAACGCCTTTGCATATATTGGCATTGGCCTTTACGAATCTGTAAGATCAGGCATAAAAAATTCAGTGAGCCTTTCAAAGAGTCTTTATCAAATGCCGGAAATGCCACAACAGGACAATAACGGCTATGACCTGGTAGTAAGTGCCAACGCCGCATTGGCGACTCTTGTTCGCAGCATGTATCCAGCGTCATTGATCACTGCCAATAAATCAAGTATTGATTCATTGGAAAATGCGTACAACGAAAAACTTTCCTTGTCAATGGAGTCAACAAAATTTCAGCGTTCGCAAGACTATGGAAGAGCTATAGCATCTGCGATTCATGATTGGTCTAAAACGGACAATTACAATGTAAGTAATACAGGCTATGTGCTGCCTACCTCACCTATCGGTGTATATGTTCCCACACCACCCGCATTTGGCACCCCAATTTTACCCTTTGTATCTTTTTCCCGTCCTTTCCTGATTGAAGATGGAAGCGGAGTTTCCCCTGCTCCTCCTTTCGCTTATTCAGAAAATCCCTCTTCAGATTTTTATAAGATGGTAAAGGACCTGTACGATGTTTCCAAAGTTCTGACAACAGAGCAAAAAAATATGGCTTTATACTGGAACGACCAGGGTGTAGGCATCGGATACACACCGCAAGGACATAATCTGAATGTTGTGACCGAAGCAATTGAGCAAGGTGGCGTTGACTTAGGCATCGCTGCAAAAGCTTATGCAAAAGCAGGAATTGCTCTTCGTGAAGCGCAGCTTACCTGTTTTCGTTCCAAGTATCAGTATCTGCAGATGAGACCTGTTAGCTATATACGCAAGGTAATTGATCCCAGCTGGCTGCCTCTGATTGTTACACCTGCGCATCCCGAATTTCCTGCGGCTCACGCTTATGTTACAGGTGCAACTATGAGAGCTTTAACAAGTGTCCTCGGCGATAATTTCGCAGTTGTTGATCACACATATGATTTTCGTGGTTTTGAACCGAGACATTTTGCATCTCTTGATGCAGTAGCAGATGAAAGTGGAAATTCAAGGCGTTATGGAGGCATTCATTATATACCCTCCATCATTGTTGGTTGGTCGGAAGGGAGAAAACTCGGAACACTGGTAGGCAATATAAAATTGGAAGAGTAATTACTTGATCCTAAAAGCTCGAATTGCCACATCGGTACCTGGAGATTTGATCTCTATCAACAGAAAAGACAATTAACCAACCGAAATGTTTCGATCATCGGCAGAAACACAATATTATTCTAACGGAAAATATTCCAAACCTAATTCCTTCAAAAACCAACGACATTCATTTCTTTATCACAAAAAAGTTTCAAGTATGAAAAAGCTATTGACAATTCTTTTGCTTACTTCCATTATTTTCATTTCTTGTCAGAAGGAAATAAAAAATTCCGATTCACCACCCGATTCTGCCTTAGTTAACAGGAATGAAGCCGCAAAGCCTGAAGCTGCTGTCAAAGTATTTGCCACAGGATTAAATAACCCAAGAGAGTTAAAATTTGGCCCTGATGGGTACTTGTATGTTGCGGAAGGTGGCATCGGTGGCAATACTTCAACTGTGGGAATTTGCGAACAAGCGGCGGGGCTTCCCACTGGCCCAGGGCCTTACAAAGGAAGCCTAACGGGAGGAAGAATTTCAAAAATCGATCCCCACGGAGTAGTAACTACTGTTACTGACCAATTCCCCTCGAGTCAAACCAGCGATGAGTTTGGAGATCTTGTTTCAGGAATGTTGAATTTGTGGGCAATGATTTGTATGCTTTGCTTGCGGGTGCTGGCTGTTCGCATGGTGTGGCAGGAATACCAAACGGAATTGCAAAAGTAAATAAAGATGGAAGCTGGACAATGATTGCAGATTTAAGTTCATGGCAGCAAGCCCATCCTGTTGCACATCCTGAAGAAGATGATTTTGAACCGGACGGAACCTGGTACAGTATGATCAACGTTCGAGGTAATCTATATGCCGTAGAACCCAATCACGGAGAAATGGTGAAAGTAACAACCACAGGCGATATCAGTCGTGTAATTGATATTTCAGCATCACAGGGACATATTGTTCCTACAGTAGTTGCTTATCATGGAAATTTTTATGTCAGCAATCTTAATACATTCCCCATTGCAGGTGGAGCTTCCAGTATTTATAAAATTACTCCAGACGGTAGCATCAAAATGGTTGCCACTGGTTTTAACACAGTGCTTGGTCTTGTCATCGATCAGCAGAGCAGGATGTATGTGCTTGAAAATACCGCCGGTCCTAGTTTCCCAACCTTTCCAACTCCGGGCTTCGGAAGAGTCATCAGAGTTGATCCTTCTGGCAGTAGAACCACGATCGCGACCGGTCTGAACTTGCCAACTGGCATGACCATGGGTCCAGATGGTAAGCTTTACGTGTCCAATTGGGGCTTCGGGCCCCCGCCAATTGGATTAGGGGAAATTCTGCAGATTGACGTTAAAGACTGAAATTAAAATCACTAACACTTTTGCTGTCAAAGTCGTTCAGTGCAAAAAAACTGTTTCAAATTGAAGCAGTTTTTATTTGATTTATTTTAGATGAATGATAAGAATCGGCTTGGTATCAGATACCCACGGCTATCTCGACGAGAATGTATTTGTGCATTTCAAAAACTGCAACGAGATCTGGCATGCCGGTGATTTTGGGACAATAGAAATTGCTCACCGCCTGGCCGCTCAAAGCGGCCTGGCAGTTAAAGGCGTATATGGTAACATCGACGGCCAGGATGTGCGAAGTGAATTTCCAGAGCAATTGGTTTTTATGTGTGAGGAAATAAAAGTAATGATCCGTCACATTGGTGGCTACCCGCCGAAATACAATCCCGAAACAAAAAAAGAATTGTTGATCCACAAACCCGGGCTTTTTATCAGCGGGCATTCTCACATCCTGAAAATCATCTATGATGATAAATTAAACTGCCTTCACGTGAATCCCGGCGCTGCTGGCAAACAAGGTTGGCAAAACGTGAGGACCATAATTCGATTTGCGATTGATGATACAGAGATCAAGAACTGTGAAGTAATTGAGTTGGGTAAATAATATTTCTACGGCTCTGCAAAATGAGGTAACTTCTCTGAAACTTTTTCACCATGCCAACTGACCGCCGCTCCTGGCTAAAGCAAAGCAGTCTTGCCATCGCAGGTTTAGGACTAAGTCCACTTTTAAGTACAGCCGAAGAAAGAAGATTCTTCTCTCCCGCCAACCCGATCTGGCTGAATAGTAATGAAAATGCCTACGGGCCCTCGTCAATGTCGCAAAAGGCAATTTTGGGAGCTTATAAAAATTCCAATCGTTATCCTGACGATTACGTTCCATTGCTCAAGAAAAAAATTGCAGAGCACTGGAATGTCGGTGCCGAA
>VBAU01000241.1 GCA_005883855.1 Bacteroidota bacterium | reverse complement strand
GATTCTTCTTTTTTTTATCGCGTCGAAATCTTATGCGGACGATACTTTATCTCTTTTTTCTCCCAACCACATCATCGACGTAAAGATTTATCATCAACCCGATGGCCAGGTGAAGTATGGAGTTTATTATAAGCAGACATTTTTTATAAAGCCCTCCGGCCTGGGGATGCGGCTTAACAAGCCTGAAATGTTACTTAACAGATTTGATATAATAAAATCGGACCAACGGGACTTTGATGAAACATGGAAACCTGTTTGGGGAGAAGTCAGGAATATCCGAAATCATTATCGCGAGCTCACGCTTCAACTAAAAGACAAATCCGGTTCCGGGGCTTTGATGAACATTGTTTTCCGCGCTTTCGATGATGGAATCGGATTTCGTTATGAATTCCCTCAGCAGGAGAAACTGAATCACTTTGTGGTGGCGGCTGAGATGACGCAGTTTTGTGTGGGCGCAGATCACAACACTTTTTGGATACCGGGAGATTTTGACTCGAATGAATTTCCATACAATCATACAAAGCTGAGTGAAGTAGATGCAAGCAACGGTAAAATGACTTCAGAGATTTTTGCCAAATTCTTTTTTGATAAGAATGCGGTACAAACACCTTTGATGATGAAATCCGCCGATGGCTTATACATCAACATCCATGAAGCTGCACTCGTGAATTACCCTGCGATGGACATCGTGATCGACAAGTCAACATTTACGCTGAATGCTCAGCTTGTTCCAGATGCAGTGGGCAATATGGCTTACCTGCAAACCCCCGCCCGTACGCCATGGCGAACGATTATCGTGAGCGACAAAGCACCCGAAATACTTGCCTCGAAACTAATCCTGAATTTGAATGAGCCATCAAAGATTCAGGATCCATCGTGGATCAAGCCGCAAAAATTTGTCGGTGTGTGGTGGGAAATGCACATTGGAAAATCCAGCTGGGATTATTCGGGCGGACAGGTTGGTTCGCAGCAAGCTGCAAAGGTGCCTCATGGTGCGAATACTGCCAACGTTAAAAAATATATTGACTTTGCTGCGAAATATGGATTCGATGCTGTACTTGTGGAGGGGTGGAATACAGGTTGGGAGGACTGGTTTGGGGAATGGAAAGAAAATGTCTTTGATTTTGTCACTCCGTATCCCGATTACCATATTGATGAATTAACAACATATGCAAAATCAAAAGGAGTAAAAATCATTTGCCATCATGAAACTTCCGCGTCTGTTACCAATTACGAACGGTGGATGGACACAGCTTATCGTTTTATGCTCAACCATAACATGAATTCTGTGAAGACTGGTTATGTAGGACACATCATTCCAAGAGGCGAACACCACGACGGGCAATGGATGGTTAATCATTATGTAAGGGTTGCTGATAAGACCGCGCATTATAAGATTATGGTTGATATGCACGAGCCCGTGCGTCCTACCGGTTTGCAAAGGACTTATCCCAATTGGCTTGCGTGTGAAGCCGCAAGGGGTAATGAATTTAACGCGTGGAGTGTTGGTAATGCTCCTGACCATGAAACCATTTTACCCTTCACGCGATTGATCGGTGGCCCGATGGATTATACTCCGGGTTTATTCAGGATCAAGTTGAATCAATTCAATCCGAGCAAAACGGAACAAATTCATACCACTTTAACCAAACAACTGGCGCTATACGTCACGATGTACAGCCCGTTGCAAATGGCCGCCGATCTTCCCGAGAATTATGAGGCGCATTTGGATGCCTTGCAATTCATTCGTGATGTAGCGGTGGACTGGGATGACACGAAAATCTTAGACGCTGAGCCAGGCGATTACATTATCGAGGCACGAAAGGCAAAGGGCAAAGACAATTGGTTTCTCGGCGCCATCAGTGATGAAAATGCGAGAAATTTTACAGAGACGCTGAGTTTCCTGGACGCGAATAAAAACTACGTCGCAACCATTTATCGCGATGCCGATAATGCCGACTGGAAAAATAATCCTGAAGCGTACACAATTGAAAAATTTATCGTTGACAACAAGACCAAATTAAATTTAAAGCTTGCCCCTAGCGGCGGTACCGCGGCTAGTCTCGTACCCGCGACGTCAAACGAGATCAAAGGCATTAAGCGATATAAATAGTCTGGAAGAATTTCGATAAGAAACAAGGAATGTAGAATGACGAGGTTCTGCTCGGTGTTCATCATTCCTTGTTCATTATTCTATCGATAGGAGTTTATTTACTTTCGACTTCAAATGATCAAGAACCTCTCATCGTTCATCAAATTAAAACCAGTATTAGCCGTCGGATTCTTGTTTGCCTGTTCCAGTCTTGTGTTCGGCACATGGGTGGCGGCCATTCCTGGCATTAAACACAGGCTTGGGTTTACCGACGCAACCCTGGGTCTTTCACTTTTGCTCTCACCGTTAGGCGCATTGACCGGCGTGGCCCTTTCAACAAAAATTTTCAGTAAACTACCTGTGGGCAAATGGATGATACTCGGCTATGTGTCGCTTTGCATCATTATGATTGTGCAGATCAATTCTGTCAACCGGGTGATGTTCTGGATCTGTCTGTATTGTTTTGGAATGAACGGATTCTTAAATGGAGTTTCTGTAAACACAACCGTGGGGTTTTTGGAAAAAGAATACAAGCGAAGAATGATGAGTACATGCCACGGTTTGTACAGCCTGGGCGGGGGCATTAGCGCTGGTCTGGCAACGATTTTTTTTGCTTTGCGCTTGTCCCCGAGATGGCAAATCTTTTTTGTTGCTGTAGCGATATGCATCGTTCTTTTTTTCAATCAAAGACATCTACTCGCCCATAATCGCATTATTCACTCGGGTTCGGGATTAAAATTCCCATCATTATCCATTTTAAGTATTTCCTTTTTATGCATGGTACTGTTTATGTCTGAAGGTTGCGTGGCCGATTGGAGTGCCATTTATTTGAGAGAATCATTGCATGGAACAAAAGAGATAATGGGGCTCGGATATGCAGGTTTTTCCACGGCCATGACGATTGGCAGATTCAATGGCGATAGCATCATCGCAAAATTTGGAAGCACGAATGTAGTGATAACAGGAGCCCTTCTTGCTGCAACGGGTTTTTTAACCGTGGTTCTTGCACCTGTGGTTGCTGTCGCCATTGCAGGATACATAATGGTAGGCTTTGGCTGCTGCTGTATCGTACCGGTGCTTTTTAGCGCCGCAACCAAAATTCCAAATGTAAGTGCCGTGGAAGGGTGATTGGATTTCTTACGGGACCTTCGTTGATGGGGTTTGTTTCGGAAAAAACAAATCTTTCCGTTGCCTTGTCGTTATTGATTTTCCTGATGTTGGCTGCAGCTCTTGTAGCATGGAGGAATCGTTTTTTGGAAACAAAAGGACCGGACGTTTCGGAGATGCCGTATGATGAACAGATCTATTGAATATCGAACAAGGAATGTCGATATAGAATGATGAAGTTGATTCGAAATTCATCATTCCTTGTTCCTTGCCTGCCTGCCGGCAGGTAGGTTCACTTCAAAAATAAAGCCCGGATAATGATACCCGGGCCTTCGACCAACACACAGTATCCTTGTCGCTCTTTAATAAGTACTCTTTGTCTTATAAATTCTCCTGTTACTTCCGTATTTCCTATCCTTGTGCCTTCCTAGAAGATAACCACCTGCTCCGCCAACAACACCACCCACAACAGCTCCGGCAGCATGGTTCTTACTTACTAGAGCTCCGGTTACAGCACCGGCACCGGCACCGATAACTCCATACTTTTTCCTATGACTCCAACCCTTCTTATGTTTCACAACTACTGTTTGCTGTGCCTGTGTTTCAACAAAAGCACCTGATATCATGGTAAGTCCAAATGCCATTGTCGTAATTAAAAGTAACCTTTTCATAAAATACAGTTTTGATGATTCAATTTTATTATTACTATTAACGCCACTCTAAGTCAAACAACATTCAAGCCAAGGCCAAATCACCGACGAAAGTGATTAAAACAGAAAAACTTTTGCATAGCATTATCGCAGATATGAGGAACTGAGATCACAATTATCCTCAATTAAAATCTATGCCCTATATGTATCTTTTCTGATATGGAGCAGAGCGCTTTCATTTGGGAAGCAAGAATCCCAGTGTAAAACTTTTCTTCACTCCCATCAACAACGATTGCAAGAGGTAGTACGAAACAAATCGCGTTGGATCTCTTATGTAGTCTACTTTACCGGTGCGTTTTCTTTCGGGAACTGAAACATCTTTGTCCAATGGAATGATGAGATGACGAAGCATGAAGGATGCGAAGTCGGCCACATTTTTTTCATCAGTGTGCTTTTTCAATTGCTGGATGATAAGACGATGGTATGCTCCAATAATTTTACCTGTAGATCTTTGTTCTGTCATGATAAAATCAAAAGACAAGAAATCGAGAAATCCTGATTTGATCCGGATCTTGCCTAGATTCTCTGAAGACGAATTCAACTTTGTAAGTTGCAATTTTTCTATGGCTCCTTTCACATAGTAAGGTTTGTTTTTGACAAGTGGCATTAGGATGGTGCCATGTACAGTTCCCGATCCCATAATTGAGCCCGTCGTGTTCATCGTCGAATAGTTGGGATCTGATGCAAGAGGATGATTGATCAGTGGTGATACCATAACTTTTGCGTTCTTGATCATTAGCACTCCCGTCTGTCCAAACCCTGACTCTGGGAATTCTTCATATTCCACGGTTGAACTGGCCAGCATAAAGTTTTGCACCCTCAGATCAAACGGAACTTTTTTTAAATATTCAACGGGTAATGGTATAAACTTCTGTTGTCTCACCGGCCTTCTGTCTCTGAAAATATATATTCGACTTTGTCCGATGAGTACTTTCTCAGCCAGCAGTTTGTGATGCAAGAGCCCTTCAATGTTGGGCCTCGAAATCTCAATCCTGGAGACGTTGGCAGCAATCCAATCGGCCTGGTGACCCAGTTTTCTGCCCAACTCATATTTTCCAATTTTTGGAATAATGCTTATTTCATCTGCGAGAATGAATTGCTTCTTGCTGTCTACATCAATTTTTTTTATCCGTGCGGTTTGATAGTTGTTGCCTGAATACTGAATATCAGATAGGGTCGCCCTCACCGAGGCAAAGTGAAAATTTTTCTTATCGAAGGGTTCTCCCACGTCTAGTTTGCCGAGTTCAATATTCGCATTTGTCCTGAGAGTAGTTCCGTTGCCCTGATAGGTTAGAAGTAAATTATGAAGTTCGAAAACATCGGCGTGAACTTGTTTCAGATCAAAGGGCGCTTTTATCTTATTATTGGCGAGGACTACGCTGCCATCCTCGACTTTAATCCTTTTACAGATTAACGTTTGCTCCTCCAGGAATTTTGATACTTCTAATCCTGTAATTTTTAATGAACTGATTCTTGTCAGATTTTGTTTGCCATTTTTTGAGACGTGAAGTGAATTTATCGTCAAGGTTTTGCCGCTGCTGCTTAACTCGAATCGCCTGATACCGATTATGAAATCGGAGGAAGCGTAGTTAATATCTGATAAATTAACATCGAGCCCTGAAAAAACAGGCCTGGTGCCAGGCTTGTCCACAGCAACGCCACGGAGGCTAACATCACCGCGGGCCAATAACTCATCGTCGCGTGCCGAGTGTAGGAAAATGTTGCTTTGTCTTAGTTGAATGCGATCAATGGCGAGATTCCTAAATGGTGATTTCATTTCCCTTATCATTTCCATTTGCGCTGAATCTCTAGCCTCCAGTAGTGACCGACTAAGGTGAATACTGCCGCCGGCAAGCAACAAATCTTTTGCGACAAGCTTTTTGTGAAATAACAAATTTAGAAAATGAATTCCTTGTAGGGACACTTTGGTAAAAAGGAATGCATGCTGTTCTTCTTTGTGGTCTCCGTACGGCGTGAAACTTATTTGCAAGCTGTCAAAGGAAACTGAGGAAGAGAATATGCGACTTCTGACCCTGGAGAATTTTATTTGTAAAGCCGGAGAGAGCTCCGAGAGCTGGCTCCTGATTTTTTTCTCAATGATAGCATCAACGGAAAAAAGAGCAGCGATAATAATCAGGCAGATTCCCACAATAAATACCAGGCCAACTTTTATCACTCTTCTGTTTTTCACTTTTCGCTTTTTAAATTAAACGTGTGTAAATACCGGTGAGTTGCCAGGAAGAAGTCACGTGTCTGTTATTTGATGCGCAAGCCCAAAAACGATACCATAAGTAGCAAGCCCGGGCCAACTAGGAATAATTATTGCTGAACTTAATCAAACCCAGTCGTAACCCGTTATGAATGTGAAACGAATCTGCGTGATTATTTTGTTATTCGTCTGTGCTACTCAGCCTTGTAAAGGTTATTCGGTGTTAACCCATGAAGCGATCATTGATGCCAACTGGGATAAGATTTTGTTGCCATTATTGAAGCAAAAATTTCCGGGCAGCTCTGCAGAATCGATCAAAGAAGCCCACGCGTATGCCTATGGGGGTGCAGTTATTCCTGACTTGGGTTATTATCCTTTTGGCAGTAAACTGTTCACCAACTTGATTCATTATGTTCGTAGCGGAGATTTTATCGAAACGCTATTCAACGATGCGCAAAATATAAATGAATTTGCTTTTGCCGCTGGCGTTTTATGCCATTATTATGGCGATATATATGGTCACCTGCTGGGAATAAATGAGAGTGTCCCCCTCATCTATCCGAAAATGAAAAGAAAATATGGTGACACGGTTACTTTCGCCGAAAACCGAATCTCGCATGTGCGAACTGAATTTTCTTTTGATGTACTGCAGACGGCAAGAGGAAATTACGCCTCCACCGCGTACCATGATTTCATTGGGTTCCAGGTTGCGCAATCGTTATTGCAAAGGGCATTCATGGAAACATATGGATTAGACGTAAACGAATTGTTTGGCAATTTTCCCAGGGCAGTAGCGAGATTCAGATGGGCAGTAATAAATCTGTTGCCTTTTGTCACAAAGGCTGCCTGGGCCACTAAAAAAGGCGAGATAAAGAAATTGCAGCCGACAGCTACCAGCAGGAGTTTTATCTACCGAATGCAACGCAAGAATTACTCGCACCAGTTTGGTGAGAAAGAGCAACCAAAGTTTTTTGCTCATGTCGTGTCGTTATTGATTCAGGTGATCCCAAAGGTCGGGCCGCTCAGGGTATTAAATTTTGAGTCGCCGACGCCAGAGGCTGAAAAGCTTTTTGTATCAAGCTTCGACGTTGCTTCCACTATTTACGGAAGGGATGTCACCGAATTAAGGAAAGAGAATTTGGATTTAACGAATATGGATTTTGACACTGGAATAAAAACTTCGGAGGGAGAGTACGTACTGGCCGATGAAACTTATTGCAAACTCGTCATTTCCTTAAAAGACAAAAATTTTACAACAATTACGCCTTCTTTGAAACAGAACATTCTATCGTTCTATGCTGATCGGGCACAGGTAATGGAAACAGGGCAACAAAGAAAAGTAACAGACGCCATTGCGGAATTAGAAATGGTTCAACCGGTTCGGGAAAAGTAGCCTACTTCTCCAGTTTCTCTTCTACTATTTCTCTTCGTTTCATCCACTTGTCAATTGGATCTGGGAAATGAGGTTGTTGCGTTTTCGAGCTGGTTTTTTTTAAGATCGCATTGCTAAGGAGTTCCAACTTCTTTCCATCTATATGGCGGGAAAGTGATTGTTTTAAATGCTCATTCAGGTTTTGTTCAAATAAATCAATACCCCGGTTGATAACTCTTAGCTCGTCCTTGTATTGTTTTTGTTTGCGGTAGATGATCATCAATCTTTCAAAGGCATATTCATCTGCGTACGCCTCTTTGATATTTTGCTCATAAAGCTTTATTGCTTTTTGTAGATTACCTGCCTGTTCTGCTTGCCTGGCTTCATTATTTCGTTCCTCGACTTTTAAAGCCAGCCTATAATTTCTTGCCATAAAAGACGTCAACGAAAATTTATGCCAAACAATTTTTGCAACTTCGATGAAACAAAATGTACTTGCACGTTCCGATTTAATTATCGATTGAAGCTTCGGCCCCGGGGCCGTTTTTCCCAGCGTATTCACGCGAGGTACGCACGAAACCTAAGTCTAATTTTTCTTAAGGATATCACTTAATTTCTTGAAACTTTCGTAGGGGCCTTTGTCGGCAAACGAATTGACCAGCCAGGCGGGAAGGTTGCCACCAGGATCTGCCTCAAATGTATAAATAATGCTGATGGTTTTTGTCGTCGGCATTGTCACATACCAATTGGTTAGGTAATAAACGACTCTCACTTTTCCATCCTTTTCAGGAGATACCCTGTTTTCGTTTGTAGCCAGGATCTTCACAACATTCTGAGAACTGTCCCTGGCGATCTTTAAGTGTACCACTACATCCCGGTTTGACATGGGCCACGGAATAGATATTTCCGTGTAGTAATACAAATCGTAAGCTGAGATCTTTTTGATGAGGTAAGACGACTTAGTATTGTATACCCAATCCTTGAGATGTTCAATGTCGGTTACGGCAGCTATCAGCTTGTCGAATGTTCCGGGTAGCGTACATTCAACTCTAATGCTCTTAAATTTTGATTTTGGATTTTCTGCCTGGAAGACTTTAATGCCGTCCTTATCCTTGCTTAGCTTCCATTTATTTTGGCAAAAGCCGGTTGCAACAACCGAACAAAACAAAATGGCCCAAAAGATTTTTGCAAGCAATTTCATCAAATTTATTTGGGTAAGGCACCACACGCATTTAGTTATATAAACGTTTGAAGCTAATATTTATTTGATTATATAAGTGGCTTTCCAGACCTAATGTGGAGAAATTCGCACACCCTAGCGGACGTTTATCATGTTACTTTACGGCCTTCGTCAGCGCCTCTATGGTTTTCTTATCACTTCCTACAAAAATCTTATCGTTGATGATAATAACCGGCCTTTTTAGAAATGTGTATTCCTGCAAAATATAATCCCGGTAATCTTCCTCGCTTAGCTTCTTATCCTTAAGCCCAAGCTCCTTATATTTTAGTGCTCTCCTGCTAAAAAGTGCTTCATGGCTGCCGGTCATGCGCTTCATTTCCTTCAGCTGCGCAGAAGTTATTTTTTCAAATTTGATGTCCTGCATTTCGAAGCCTTTCTTTTCAAGCGCCGTGTCCCTGATGATACCTTGACACGTTGTACAGGTGCTGAGATGGTATATTTTCTTCAACGTAAAATTTATTACAAATAAACAGCTTTGGTAAAAAAAACAAATGAACATTTGGCGAGTGCCTAAGGCGGGTTTTCCTGCGGCAGAACGCATCAACTGTTTCTGATATCGTAAACTTTCATTGACCTATTCTTGTTATTTTTGCACAGTCAGCCATCCGGCCGGCTAGTAGCTGCAAAAGGCAGAGAAAAAATAGTTATATGATTAAAACAGGTAATCCAATAATAAGCATTTACACAGAAATGACTCCAAATCCCGAAACCATGAAGTTTGTTGCAAACAAACTGTTGTATCCGGGTAAAAGCATTGATTTTCCAGATGCGTCAATATCTGGACCATCGCCGTTGGCCTCCGAGCTGTTCGGATTTCCGTTCATAAAAGCTGTTTTTATTGCCAGCAATTTTGTGACCCTTACTAAAACTGCAGAAACAGAATGGAGCGATGTGATCCCTGCTATCCGCGAATTTTTGAAACAGTGGCTTGAAGAAGGTAAGCCCGTCGTGAATGAAGATGAGCTTGCTACTTTGAAAACTGAAAGCAGCAACCAGGCAACCGCCGATGATACTGACGTGGTAAAACGGATAAAAGAGTTGCTCGATAATTATGTTCGCCCGGCTGTAGAAATGGATGGAGGCGCAATTCAGTTTAGGAGCTATGATGACGGTATTGTCAACCTTATGTTGCAGGGAAGTTGCAGCGGGTGCCCTTCCTCTATGATTACTTTAAAAGCTGGAATTGAAGGTATGATGAAGAGGATGATACCAGAAGTAAAGGAAGTAGTTGCAGAATCAGAATAGAAAAGTGTAAGAATCAAAAAGATTACCAGATATATTTTGACGCCTCAGATGAATGAGGCGTTTTTCGTTTGTTGAAGCCTCATAAGAAACGATTTCAACATGCGGCTTGGTGATTTTACTAATGGCTTGCAATCCACAATTGTATTCAGTACTTTTCATTATTCAAACGACCGCCATGATCTTCGTTTTCATTTTCATCGGGCTTGTCCTCGCCATTTTGGTTATTTCCGCCTTCATGCCCTCGCGTTACCAGGTTGAAAAAACTGCTATAATAAAAAAACCGGTAAGAATTGTTATGGATAAAGTTGGAGACTTGAATCACTATGCGGAGTGGAACCCCTGGCAGCGGATGGACCCGTCTGCAACAAAAACCATCACAGGTATGCCAAAAGTGAATGGTCACAAATATTCATGGCAGGGTAAAAAAGTTGGCGTTGGCAGTCTCACGATTACTGGCATTGACAACAAACACATTCATTTTGATCTTGAGTTTTTGAAGCCATGGAAAAGCCATGCAAAAGATAATTGGCTATTTGAGGACTGGGGCACTGCCGAAACGAAAGTCACCTGGCAAAATTCGGGGGAACTCCCCTGGCCCATGGCAAGACTTATGGGGCCCGTGATCAACAAAAATCTCAATCATCAATTTGAAAAAGGATTAAGTAATCTGAAAAAAATGGTGGAAGAGTCTTAGATGACGCCGAGCGCTTCATTCTCTCCTCCAGTTGACTCCTCTTTGTTTTAGATAATCCATGACAAAATCGAAACAGGCCACGTGTCTTCCGACGAACTCAGGAGGAAAGACTCCTTTCTCTGTAAAAAGTTTCTTTGCGATCAGGTGAACGGCTGCTGTACAAGCGTAGCCCGTTGTTCGGCTCATGGAAGATGTTTTTGAACCGGCGTCGTACCTGTCCAGCAAATTATATTCGATACGTTGGGACGAGTCGTTTTTGTGACCTTCCACAATGACCTTCATCACCGTAAGCTCGTCCTCTTCCGGGTCGAGTTTCCAATTTCTAAACAAAATTTTTGAAGAAAATTTTAGCGGTGAAATCTTAGTCCCGCTGAGATCAATCT
>VBAU01000240.1 GCA_005883855.1 Bacteroidota bacterium | reverse complement strand
TTTGGTGATGGCGGGGATCTCTCTCATCCTTGGAAAAATTTTTTCTATGCCGATCGGTCGTTATGTAAAATTCGCAACCGACAATGGGTTTTACCTGCAGGTTGCCTTTTTCATCTTTGTGTTTGTATGCTTCCGCTACAAATTCAAAGACGCCAAACATATTTCCGTGATCACTAATGGCGAGAGCTGGCATGCCATCGGCAATTGCTTTTTTATAAAGCGAGGGTATGGACGCGGCTCCATCTAACAGGGAAAATTGGGTGTGTACGTGTAAATGGGAAAATTTCATAGTGAAAACCTCACGATTCTTTGAGTCATTCTGTTTCAGCAATGTTAAAAAAATAAAAGCAATAAGCCCTCAAATGATATGAACACTTCTTGCCCCGTTTTGTTCAGCAAATTTTGCTTGATCCAGGTCATTTCCCAGGCAATTTTTGCTGATAAATTTCGTTTTGAATTGACGAGTTAAGAGAAACGGTTTACATTTGCAACTTACTACTGTCGAGCTTTCCAGGCCATGTGAACTTCCGAAAAAAACCAGTATGTTGAAACGAGTATTTCCCGCCGGCGCAATTGTCTTGCTTTTAGCGAGCTGCTCCCCCATGAAACCCGCCTTTAACAGGCAAAGTTCATCTCAAACCACAACTGGGAAAAAAGAAATAAAATTTCTCGACATTGAATCGGGCGATAACTCGACCATTGAGGTTAAAAAGGAAGTTCGGTCATCTGGCGCTCAGTCTGTGAAAACAGAAAATTCTGATTATGGTAGTTCATCAGGGGACGTTGAGAAGGCGTCTTCGTTACAATCTAAATATGCGCAGTTGATGAACACTGACGTAGATCGGGTGCAGAATATGCCGCTTTACCAGAGCATCGACGAGTGGTATGGTACGCCTTACAGGTATGGTGGCAGCACAAAAAATGGGATTGATTGTTCGGCTTTTGTGCAAACTGTTTTTGTTTCGGCCTTTGGCGTAACTCTTCCGCGCACCGCTCATGAGCAATACGGTGTCACTCATCACATCTCGAGAACTGAGTTGCAGGAAGGGGACCTCCTATTTTTCAATACGCAGGGTGGTATTTCCCATGTTGGCATTTATCTTCAAAACAACAAATTTGTCCATGCGTCCGTGACTGGCGTTACCATTACTGATATGTTCGAGCCTTATTATGTAAGGCATTTTGTTGCCGCCGGCAGAGTTGACAAAAAGGCGTCAGCATTTCAGAACTCAAAAGCATCAGCCGCCAAATAGCGCCTATTTACTTAACCCAATTCTTCTTTTGATTGTATTCCAAACCGGGATTACGTCTGGTGACAGATTGAGGTAAATGACTCCCGATCCATATAGGATACAGAAAAATACGCTTCGTAAAACAAGACCTGGAAATCCATGTAGGTGTCGAAATAGAGTGTAGCAAATACCGAAGCACACGGCCGCGAAGAGAATGGTATAAACTGTTTTGCCGGTGAACGGAAGCAGGTTGAATTTGCTCCAAAGAAAAATTATCCTTATCAGGTTATAGATGGTCATCGAAATAAGACCTGCTGAAGCGGTTCCTACGATGTCATAATTCTTTGTGAGAATATAATTCAATGGCAACATAAGTGATAGGAGAATTATTCCGCTGATCAGCTCAAACCGCCAATATGTTGATGTCCCAATGATCTGTGCATTGACACCGGTGCCCATATCCACGATCTTTGTCGCGCCCAATAAAAGGAACACATAAAAGCCATTCAGATAACTTTCTTTTAAATGCAGAGCATTCACCGCGTCAATGAAGTTTACCACAATAAGCGCATACAATCCACAGGAAAAAATCAATTGGTTGATGGAAGATCGTTGATAAATGCGCTGTATTGTTTCCAATTTTTTGTCCTTCCATGCCTTCGACAAGTGGCCAATCGAGGCGGCTATGATTCCTCTTTGCGGCGCCTGTATAATACTCGCAATGTTTTGAGCCACTGAATACACCGCTAGTTTTGCCAGCGCATCCGTGAGCACCGCTCCGATCACCAGGGAATCGAAGACCTGGGAAATAATAAGTATGAGCGTAGCTGCATAGACAAAAGAGCAGAGTCGCAGAATGCTTTTAAAAAATCTTCTTGTCACTTTGCTAATTCGAAAAGTCAAATAAACCCTCTTTGTAAAAATGAGGTACAAAAAAAGTGTGGCTGCAATAGTGGCATAACTAAACGAAAACACTTTGATGAACAGGTCATAGTTTGGAATCACTCCAAAAACGAAGAGACAAATCACTAGCGTAGTAAACAGCCTCCACTGAACTTCTCGAAGAAAATTGGTAACAATCGCTTTATGAAGCTGCCATGCATATGTTTCAAGCACGGTGTAGATCAACAAGCCGTAGCCGAGAATAAATATCCAGTTGTAGTAAATCACTATTTCCGGCGAATGCTCGACATATTTTCTAATTACCAACCTTTTGAAAACTATTCCGGCAACAATCACCAGCAGGAAGCCAATTGTACTTATTGTCAATGCCCATGTTAGAAGATCATTCTTTTTGGCAGAAAGGTGATCATTGTAGTACGGGAAGAATTTTGAAATATAAGCAGGCATCGCCAGGTTGGAAAAGGCCATCATTGTCGTAGCGATTGCGATAAAAGCGTTGTACAATCCAAATTGCTGATCCGTGAATAATCCTTGCTTTGTAAAAAGGTAAATGTTCAACAGGCCGACAGCAAAGCCGATATAAATGACAATTGACGAAACAATGCTTTGCCGACGAATGGTGCTCATGCGTTAATTTGCTGATCCGCCATAGGCGGCAGGTGATGCAAATATGCAAATGACTTCAGAAAACGTTGCCGAAGGTTTTGCACATTTACATACCATACAATCTAATCAGGGACTTTTTTTGTTATGACGTAAAAGTTTTTGTCAATGGCAAAGTTGCTTTTTACATCGGCAGGGATAGCAGTGCTTGTCCATTCGGTTGTCGGTTTTAACCACTGCTTTGAATTGGCAAGTTTGATCGGCATATTGAAACCATCGACACAACTTGTCCAGCGATACGACAGTTTATCGCCCTGGAATTTATATTCGAGCACGGGAATTTTTGTAGTTCTCAAATACTGGTCAAAAAACTTCGAAAAATCCTTGCCCGATTTCTTAATGATATAATTTTCTATATCTTTTGAATCGACTGTTTTGTGATAAAAAGTTTCCGTCAGGCCTCTTAGAGTATTTCTAAATAAGGAATCGTTGTCAATGATCTCTCTGACCATGTGCATAATATTGTTCCCTTTGTTGTACATGTCCTCGCTTCCTTCCTGGTTTACTCCGTAAGCGCCAATTATCGGTTTGTCATTCCGAATCGTTCTCCGAAGTCCTTGCGTGTACGCATCGGCTGCATCCCGCCCATATTGACATTCTACAAAGAGCGTTTCTGTATAATCGGTGATGCCTTCATGTACCCACATGTCGGCAATATCATTGCTGGTAATATTGTTTCCGAACCATTCATGGCCACTTTCATGTACGATAATGTAGTCCCAATTTTTTCCCCATCCTGTAGCTGAAAGATCTCTTCCCAGGTACCCGTTCATGAACCTATTTCCGTAGGCTACGGCGCTCTGGTGTTCCATTCCGAGGTGCGAAGTCTCCACTAATTTGTAACCGTCCTCATAAAATGGATACGGTCCCATCCAGTATTCAAAACACTTCAACATGGTTTTTACTTGCGTGAATTGTTCTTTGGCCTTTTGCAAATCATAGTCGAGCACCCAGTAATCACAATCCAATTTTCCTTTCTCGCCCATATAATCCTCATGCCAGGTCACATACTTGCCAATGTATGGAATGAGATCATAATTGTTGATTGGAGCTTTCACCTCCCACGTCCACGTGGTTGTTCCATCATTATTCGATTTTTTCTCACGCAACCTTCCATTTCCCACTGCCACTAAGCTGTCGGGAACAGTTATCGCAAGGGTCGCTCCATTATCCGGCTCATCACTTTGATGATCTTTGCAAGGATACCACACACTTGCCCCAAGCCCCTGGCAGGTTACAGTCATCCAGGGTCTTCCCTGGGCATCTGTTGTAAACGTCCAGCCACCTCGCCATGGTGGATTCACAGCGATAAGCGGTTTACCGTGATAGATTAATCTGATCGTATGAACAGAACTTTTTGCTGCTTTGGGCAAAGGAATATGCCACACATTGCCTTCGTTGTAGAATGGCTTGCGTGGATAATTAATGTACAATTTGCTGTCGTAATAGATGGTGTCGATCTTTAATGGTTGCTGGAGATCGATCTGCATGTAATCAGAATATTTATCCCTGACAATTTTGTATTGAAGGGTTACTTCTCCATTGATTGATCGCCCATCATAATTCGGGGTCACATGTACGTCGTAACGCAAAACATCCCACCATTCCCTCTCAGGACCTATAGTGCCACGCAAAGTGTCCTGGTGAGTAAATGTTTCTTTTCGTCCTAATGGCTGTGCTGTGCAATGAAAGACTACTAGCGAACAACTAAAAACAATCAGTAACAGTTTCACCATGTGCTAAGGTTAAGAATAGTTCGCTAAATTAGGCCGGGATATTGTATTTCATGAGCCGCTTAACAAAATTTTCTGGTTTCTCCTTGCTGGTTGCTGGTTGCTGGTCACTTGTTTCTTTTGCCTTGTTCCTTGTGCCGTGTACCGTGTGCCTTTCTTCCTGCAAATCGAAGCTGAAAAATACTCACAACATTTTTCATTACAATGAGCAAACAGGCATTGCCTCGCTCGATCCTGCATTTGCAAAAAACCAATCTGTCATGTGGGCCGTGCACCAGTTGTACAATACCCTTGTTGAAGTAGATAAAGACTTGCATATTGTTCCGTCAATTGCAAGGAGCTGGGACATTTCTGATGACAGGCTTACATACACATTTCATTTGCGGCCTGATGTAATTTTCCATGACGATGCTGCTTTCACCAATGCCAGGGGACGGCAGTTGATCGCCAACGACGTTGTCTATAGTTTCCGGCGGATCATCGACAAAGCTACCGCAAGCCCAGGCGCGTGGATATTCAATGGCAAAATCGACTCTGTAAACGGACTTAAAGCCGTCGATGATTCGACCTTTCAACTTAAACTGATTCGCCCGTACATTCCAATCCTTGGCATCTTGTCCATGCAATACTGCTCCATTATTCCGAAGGAAGCGGTGGAAAAATATGGAGTTGATTTTCGACAACATCCCGTGGGCACGGGACCTTTTGCCTTTGTCGCGTGGGAAGAAGGACAGGCGCTCATCTTAAAAGAGAATAAAAATTACTTTGAAAGGGACAGTGCCGGCAACCGGCTTCCTTACCTTGAAGGCATCAAGGTTAGTTTTTATGACAGCAAGGCAACGGAATTCTTGTTGTTCCGCCAAAGGCAGTTGGAGTTTATCAATGATATTGAATCATCATTCAAGGACGAAGTTCTTACAAAGAATGCAGAGCTGAGAAAGGAGTGGGAGGGCAAGATTGTTTTGCAAACTCATCCGTATTTGAATATTGAATATCTCGGCATTTTAGTTGACTCCTCCAATGGACTTGTAAAGAATTCACCGGTTCGCCAAAAAAAAATTCGACAGGCAATAAATTATGGCTTCGACAGGAGGAAAATGGTACTGTATCTCCGGAACTCATTGGGCATTCCTGCAGAATCAGGATTCGTTCCGGCCGGGCTTCCTTCATTTGATTCTTCGAAAGTAAAAGGATACTCTTATAATCCCGTGAAGTGTAAACAACTCTTAGCAGAGGCAGGATTTCCTGACGGCAAAGGACTCACACCAATTAAACTGCTCACCATCCCAATATATTCAGACCTCGCCGAATTTATTGCTAAGCAGCTGGAGGAAGTCGGTATCCCGATCCACGTAGACGTTGTTCAAAAATCTCTATTGCTTGAACTAACAGCCAATTCGCGGGCGTTATTTTTTCGCGGGAGTTGGATAGCCGATTACCCTGATGCGGAAAATTATTTATCGGTTTTCTATTCTAAAAATCCTGCTCCACCGAACTATACACGATATAAAAATCCTGTCTTTGATGCATTGTTTGAGAAGGCTTTGGCAGAGACGAACGATACTTTGAGATACAAATTGTATCAGCAAGCTGACCAGGTAATGATTAATGATGCGCCAGTTGTGCCGCTTTGGTATGATGAAGTAATTCATTTAGTGCAGCCGAATGTGAAAGGCTTCGATCCAAATTCGCTGAATCTACTTGAGCTGCGAAGGACGAGGATTGAGCGGTGAGTCGTCAGTCGTGAGTCGTGAGTAGTGCTCCGACTTCCGACCTCTTACTTCTGGCCTGCAGACGGTGACTTCAATTTCTCCTTAAATACTTTCCTGAATTTCTCGAGTTTGGGTCTGATTACGATCGAGCAATAAGGATTTTTATCCTTGTTGTACTCGTAATAGTCGTGATGATAATTCTCGGCGGGATAAAATTTTTCCAATTGGGTAATCTCAGTCACAATGGGTTTATCCCAAGCTCCGCTTCTGTCCAGTTCTGTCTTATACTTTTCCGCCAATCTTTTTTGCTCATCATTGTGGTAGAAAATAGCGCTGCGATATTGCGTTCCCACGTCATTGCCTTGTCGGTTCAATTGTGTTGGGTCATGAACCTGGAAGAAGACTTCCAATAACTCGTCGTACGAAATTTTCGAGGGATCATAAACTATTTGTGTGCACTCGGCATGGCCGGTCTCACCGCCGCAAATTTCCTTATACGTCGGGTTTTTTGTATGACCGCCGGAATAGCCCGGCATGACTGAGATTACTCCGTTCAGTTCCTTGTAAATTGCCTCTGTGCACCAAAAGCAACCAGTGCCAAATGTTGCGGTGTCAGTCTTATTGGCCGCTGTCTTCGTTTCATTTGAACTGACTTGTTGGGTTTTTGCTGATTCCATAACTAAAATTGAAAGGAGTAAGATGGGTACAAATTTCATGCTACACCTGTTTTTAATGCAATTTACGACCTAAGAGATGATTCGGTTTATTTAGAGGCAGTCTCCGGTCGGAGTGGAGTAAAGAAAAACCACTACCATTCACCCTAATGTATCGCGGTCACATTTACTTTTTCAATGCCCAATAAGTGCACGTTAATATCCCGGTCACGGGCCTTGTTTTCAAATTCACTGATGATCTCCAGAATATCATAGTCAATAAAATTACATTCGCTGCCGTCAATAGTAAGAATTGAATCTTCCGGGATTTTGTCCAGAGCATCTTTTAGTTTCACCTTATTCAGGAAAGTAACATTGCTGTTGAGCTTTATGTAAAAAATTTCCTGTCCATTCTTTTCTGTCATCTGTATTTTATACTCTGCTCTGAAATTTTGACTGATGATATAATAAACAGATAGCAATAAACCTGTTATGACCCCAATCAAAAGATCGGTCATCAAAATGATCACGATCGTTAAAATAAAAGGCAGAAACTGTTTCCATCCCAGGCTCCACATATTTCTATAGAGTTTGGGCTTGGTAAGGTTATAACCCGTCACAAATAAAATTGCAGCGAGCGATGCGTAAGGAATTTTGTTTAGCGCGAATGGAATAAATAAAACGGTGAGTAATAAGAATAGCCCGTGAGTAAAAGAAGACAATTTTGTTCTTGCACCGGCGTCGACGTTGGCCGCACCTCTTACAATGACAGCGGTCATGGGAATGGCTCCCAGCAAGCCACAAGTCATGTTACCGATACCCTGCGCCACCAGCTCCCGATTAACTGGTGTGATGCGGTTGTGGATGTCTAATTTATCAATGGCTTCTACACAAAGCAATGTTTCCAACGTTGCCAGTAAGCCAATTATAATTCCGTCTTTCCATATTTCTCCGTTTGAGAGAATTTTTGAAAACGCGGGAAACGAAATATGTCCAAATATATTTTCAGGAATGTGTACCAACTGTGCCGTTTTAAGGGAATACGCAGAAGTCGCTGCTGTAAAAAGATAATTGATAAGAACCCCCGCAAGAACGGCAAGCAGTGGTGCTGGAATGAATTTCAGTTTTTTGGCGAATGGTTGCTGCAATAAGACGAGAATTGAAAGAGACGCTAATGATACGATTATAGCTCCGCGTGTTGTATGGACATTAAAATTATGAATGCTGCCCTGAAAATTTTTACCCTGGAAAAAACCAAGAAGGCCGCTGCTCCAGAAGTCCGGCCTGTCATAGCCAAGAGCGAATGCCTTGATCACAGCGGAGGGAAAATAATTCGCAATTACGCCGAGTTTAAGAACTCCAAGAATAATTTGAAAAAGTCCAGCAACAATTACCGCCAGGAGAAAGGCACGGTAGTCGCCATATGAAAGAATCGTTGCAGCAACAAGGGTGGAAAGGCCAGCGGCAGGTCCGGACACACCCAGTTGCGAGCCGCTGATGAACGTAACGACAATCCCACCAATGATTCCTGAGAGAATTCCAGCATAGATGGGGGCTCCGGACGCTAATGCAATGCCAAGGCAAAGTGGTAATGCTACTAAAAAAACAGAAAGACCTGCAGGCAG
>VBAU01000536.1 GCA_005883855.1 Bacteroidota bacterium | reverse complement strand
TTCGCTGCTGGGAAAAATAAATCCGTATTCTTTGCAATGAGAAATAATTGCCTGGAAGCGATTTGCGTCTGTTGCCATAGGGCGCAAAGATAAGCCCCACCTAAATCCTCCCCAAAGGGAAGGACTTTCCAGCTCACAAACCTTAATGTTGAACATTACCAAAAGCCGAAATCCTTAATTGCGAAGTTTAATTAGAGTTATGCGTTGGGCCTCCCCTCTCTTTCGGAGAGGGGATTGAGGGGTGAGGCTTTACACCTGCTCCGACAAAGGTTTTTTTGATACTACTTCTATCTGTTCAACCCAAACCGCATAATTGTTCGGATAAATTTGCGATCCCGTTTCTATTGCATATTCCCTGGTGAACGAAGCACCAAAATATAAAATAGCAGAAGAGTAGTACACCCATAACAACACAATGATGATAGAACCGGCGGCGCCGTATGCCGTTGACATCGTGCTATGACCGAGGTAATAGCTGATCAGAAATTTTCCTATCATAAAAAAAAGTGCTGTAGTAAACGCCCCTGCCCGGACGTGCTTCCATTTTATACGGGCATCGGGAAGTACTTTAAATATGAGGCCAAAAAGAAGACCGGTTATTAGGAAAGTTAAAATCAAATTGGCTACATATGCGATAATTACTGTTACGTTAGGGAAATTCTTTAGCAGGTGGTCAATAAGAATATCCATGGCTCCATTGATCACAAGGGAAACAAGAAGAACAAACCCAAGGCTTATGATCATCGAGAAAGACAGCAGACGATTGATGATGAGACGCAGCCAGCCGGTTCCTTTTTTTGGTTTGGCCTTTAACTTCCACAACAAGTTTATCGAATCCTGAATTTCGCCAAAGACACTCGTAGCACCAATAACAAGCGCTACAAAGCCAACGATCGTTGCGAAATGACTTTGCCCGGCAACGACAGAACTCCTCATCGTTTGTTGAATGCTGGCTGCAGCATCCGCACCGATGAACTTAGCCATTTCTCCGTATAAGGAGCCTTCTACTACCTCGCGCCGATAAAAAATATTGCTAAACCAAATAACAATGATCAGCAGGCCGGGTAGGGAAAATATAGTGGAGAACGCCAGCGATGCACTCAACTTTAAAACGTTATTCGCAAAGAAGTCCGTGAATGAGCACTTGATTATTTTCCATATTCTGCCTGGTGCCATAAAAGGGAAGATCATATCATCAAATCATCATACATAATGCCAAAGAGGAGTTTCACGGACGATCCTTGATTCTATTTTTCCTGGTTTTGTTGAAGATGATCACGGAAAAGAAAAAACAAGTAAAAGAATTACTAAAAGGTGTGCGAGAGGAACACTTTATGGGGGCCACCACTTCGGCTTCGAAGCTTTGGATATATTTTTTTTATCGCCGGTTTGATTATATGATTACCCGTCGTTTTTTAACGTCGAGGAGGAAGACGTAAGGCATCTTTTGCACTCTCTTATTTCAGCTTCTCATTTTGCTGATGCCGCTCAACGTCCCTGATATTTTTCTTTTCAAAATTTCTTTTCATGGCTTCCGTAAGATCAACACCGGTTTGATTGGCAATACAAATGAGCACCCAGAGAACATCAGCTATCTCATCACTCAACTGCTTGTGCGCATCGGATTCTTTGAAGGATTGATCGCCATATGTGCGACTCATTAGTCTTGCTACCTCTCCCACCTCTTCCGTGAGAATCGCCATATTTGTCAGCTCACTAAAGTAACGAACACCGGTTGTCTTGATCCATTGATCGATGTTTTGTTGCGCCTCTTGCAAAGTCATAACAAAATTTTTAATTTGGCGCATGCAATATAGCATGATTCTTGGCGTTTGAGACTTCCCGCCCTTCTTGAAAACTGCAAACAATCTTACTAACCTAGATTTGGTATTCTATGATGTATTTAACCATCCGTAAGTGCACGGCTGTTGTCGTCTTCGCATTTGTGGCAAGTGTCTCTGTGGCGCAAGACCCGGGACCAAAAGCAAAATCTGCCACTGAGACAAGTAGTACAAAGCCTTTTCGGATTTTGACCAATGGACAGCGCATCACTATTCAAAGCAATAAAAACATCAGCAACCTTATTGTCTGGACTGCGAGCGGCGACCGTTTCGTCGAGCAAAACAATGTCCAGGCTCCTTCTTATAATTTTGTCATACCCTCCAAAGAAAAATATGTTTTTATGATGTTGCAATTGGAAGGGGGCAAGAGGTACACGGAGAAGATCGGGGTGAGGTGATAACGCCAATTAGAGCGAATTTCACGAATTCATCAAAAAACAACCCACATCCCGACGATTTTGTAGGGTTGCTTTTAAAATAATTATCTCACTCATAATTCCTTATTCTTTATTCTTGGTATCTATCACTATAGTCACCGGTCCATCGTTGAGCAATTCAACTTTCATATCTGCGCCAAAGACGCCAGTTTGGATCGGGGTACCCAAATCGTTTGACAATTGCCGGATCATTCTTTCATAAATAGGAATGGCAACTTCGGGCTTGCTGGCCCTGATATATGATGGGCGATTTCCCTTTTTTGTGGAGGCATGCAATGTAAACTGGCTTATGAGAAGGATATTTCCTTTTACATCTTTTACACAAGTATTCATCACTCCATTGTCGTCACTGAAAATGCGGAGATTGATAATTTTATTACTTAACCATTCGATATCCTCAATAGTATCGGCGTCTTCCACCCCGAGTAATACAAGCAGGCCGTTATCTATCTGTCCATGAATTTTTCCTTCAATGGCTACGCTGGCTCTACTTACCCGTTGAATTACTGCGCGCATCCTGGTTGCTGGTTGCTTGTTATTGGGCTGGTTCCTGGTTACCCCTTGTTAGTTACTATTTATCCGCTCTTCCAGAATATGAAGATATAATTTTGTAAAGGATAAGCAGGAACCAGCAACTAATATCTAACTACATGATCAACGTTTCCGGCGAAATAAATTTTCAAACCACACGGAGCGGCGGCAAGGGTGGGCAAAACGTAAACAAGGTCGAAACGGCTGTTATCGGGAGTTTCCACATCGATTCTTCAACATTGTTTACAGATGAGCAGAAGCAGGTTCTTCGCGAAAAGCTTTCCAACCGCATCAGCTCAGAAGGTTTTTTGCAGGTAAAATCGCAAATTCATCGAACACAACTGGCAAACAAAGAAGAGGTGATTGAAAAAATAAATCAGCTTATTTTTCATGCGCTAAAAAAGAAAAAAGCAAGGATCGCCACCAGGCCGAGCAAGGTGTCAAAAGAAAGGAGGCTGGAGTGGAAAAAGAAAAATGCCGAGACTAAATCCCATCGCCGCAAATTCAGGCCTGGGGAGTATTAGACGACGCGAATTAGCGTTTTTAATCCGATGCATAATTGTAATTTTAGGTCTGTCTTGTGAAAAGGAAGTGGCTGACCATACTCATTTTGTTTGCATTTGCAATCGCGGTTTCCTACCTGGTGGGTTCATGTAACAAACATGACATCGTTCACCCGACCACTTCCCTTCAACAGGAGGTTCCTGCGGGTTTTCCTGATCCGAAATACAAATTCCAGGATAATCCTTTAACTGAAGAAGCGTTTCAGCTGGGAAGGAAATTGTTTTATGACGGCCGTCTTTCGAGAGACAGTAACTTTCCGTGTGCATCCTGTCATCAACAAATAGCCATTTTTGGTACCTATGAACACGACAGAAGCCATGGCTATAACTTCTCTCATACCTTAAGAAATGCTCCGCCACTTTTTAATCTTGCCTGGCAACAGGAGCTTCATTGGGACGGAAGATTTACATCACTGTACACGGAAGCCACTCAACCCATACTGACCCATAACGAGATGGCTGAAAATTTTTTTACAATCATTTTCCGGCTTGGCAGTGACACGCAATACCGGCGAATGTTCTCCGCTGCATTTGGGAATCCCGTCCCAACAGAAGACAAAATACTCCGAGGAGTCGCGCAGTTTACCGGGACCATCGTTTCCTCCCATTCAAAATATGACCTCTATAAAAAAGGACAAGCAACATACACCACCTCTGAACAAAATGGTTATCAAATTTACCAGTCGAAGTGTGCAACCTGTCACCCGGAGCCGATGTTCACAGATTACACTTATCGGAACAACGGTTTGCCGGTTGATACAGAATTAAACGATTATGGGCGGATGAGAGTGACCCGCAGGAGTGAAGACTCCCTGAAGTTTAAAGTGCCATCTTTACGCAACGTAAATCTCACCGCCAATTATATGCACGACGGGAGGTTCAACACTTTACTTCAAGTGCTAAACCACTACACGAACGGCATTCAAAACAGTGCCACTCTTGATCCGTTGCTGGTGAACAAAATCTCGCTCACCGTAACAGAAAAAACAGATCTGATCTCTTTCCTAAAAACCTTAATTGACTCAACGATCTTACACAACTCCCGATTTTCAAAGCCTCAGTGAGCGACGCAGTTCTTTCGGCGGTAGCACAAATCAAACAGGGATGATTCGCTGTCTATTGTTGCACTCCTTCATTGCAAAAATGCATTGGCACAGTGTTAAAAGCGCTACACACTTAGTAAATCCGGTATCAAAAGCTATTTTTGTTGCGAAATCTCCAATCCTTTGAGTGGAATAAAAAAACTTGCCGGTCAAACCCTTTGGTATGGAATTCCAACGATTGCCAATCGCTTCCTGGGCTATCTAATGAATTTGTCGCTGCCCTTTATTTTTAAACAACCCGGGGTAACGGCTGATCTCACGCAGGTGTATGCGATCATTCCTTTTTTAAATGTCCTCTTTACCTATGGAATGGAAACAGCCTACTTCCGTTTTTCGCAGGAAGAGAACCAATACACTATCCATTTCCATTTTTTTAACAACCATTCTTTTTTCACTTTGCGTTTATTTTTTCCGCGGCAATATTTCCAACGCTGCCGGACTTGAGCAGCATCCACAATACGTGATGTGGATGTGCTGGATTCTTTTTTTTGATACCTTGGCCACGCTTCCATTTGCTCGGCTCCGGCAGGAGGGTCGGCCCAGGAAATATGCCTTTGTTCGTGTCGCCGGCATAGTAATGACCATTGTGGTGGTCATTCTTTTCCTCGGTGTGTTCCCGCGTTATCTGCAAACTCATCCGCACAGTATCATCCGGCTCATTTACATCAATACTGATCCCATCAGTTTTTATCTCTTAGGAAATGTTTGCGGCAGCATTTTCACTTTTCTCTTATTATGGAAAGAGTTCAAAGACCTGCACTTCGAGTTTGATATTAACCTATGGAAAAAAGTGATGCATTATAGCTATCCCCTGATCATCGTGGGTTTAGGTGGCATGGTGAATGATATGTTGAGCCGGCTCGTTTATCGACATGTTGTCGACCTGCCACGAGCGGAAGCTGATAAAGAACTTGGAATCTTCGGAAACTTATATCGGCTGGCGGTGATGGTCACCGTTATGATCCAGGCATTCCGCATGGCAGCAGAACCGTTTTTCTTTAACCGTTCGAGAGAGGAAAATGCGCAAAAGATGTACGCCAGGGTCATGAAATTCTTTGTGATCGCATGTTGTTTTATGTTTTTGTTCATTGGTTTGTACAGGGACGTTTTGCAATGGGTGTTCACACGCAAATCTCGTGATTGGGGAGATGGGATGTACATTGTTCCGATACTTGCCATGGGGAATATTTTCCTTGGAATTTATTACAACCTGAGCATCTGGTACAAGCTTACCAATAAAAATATGTATGGAGCGGCGATCACGTTCATTGGCGCGGTAATTACCATTTTGATCAACATCCTCTTAATTCCGAAGTTTCATTACCTCGGCGCGGCAGTAGCCACATTCTGTTGTTACCTGTTTATGATGATCACAAGCTACATTTATGGGCAGAAGTATTATCCTGTTCCTTACGCGAAAAAGAAGTTGATTGCCTATCTCGTCACGGTTTCAC
>VBAU01000058.1:8279-8744 GCA_005883855.1 Bacteroidota bacterium | reverse complement strand
AAACTTTCGTCAACAAGACTTACAGCATTAGCAATTAGAATGTCACTCCCGCAAATAATTGAAAAGACTGGTTTTTCCATTTATCCCTATCATCGATAGCGTTAATATTCGTCAGTCCCTGCTCAAACCTGGCTCCAAAATGCACAAGGGGCAACTGGAACATGATACCACCTGCCAGCGAGAAGTCGCCCTTTTTAAAGATATCCTGGGGAGTTCTTAGACTGTCTACTTTTTCACTCAACAACATACCCCACTGCGGGCCAAACTGTAGTTTTATCCGCGTGGTAACACCGAGATTGTAATTAACCAGCGTACCGAACTTCAAATAATTCAGTTTCACCTTCAATTGATCTCCGCCCAATGAAATATCATCCCAGATATCGGAATAGTCATCGGATTGCTCCGCAGATCCCTGGCTGTAACCTACCTCTGGCTGAACTCCAAATTTTCGCGAAAAATTAAACT
>VBAU01000058.1:0-8272 GCA_005883855.1 Bacteroidota bacterium | reverse complement strand
TTATAGCTGTATGCATCCTTAAAGGATTTGCCCTGGATTTTATTAATATTCAATCCTGCATTAAATCCCACACGGAAGAAATTGTCTACTTCATATTCATAAAACCCTAAGCTTCTCTGGGAAAATGCAGTAGCTGAGGCAAGTAATAGGAGGAGGATGATTGAATTTTTCATAGATACGTCTTTTGTTTAAAACGTTTTTTTCGCCCAGTTGTTATATCCCTCCACTCAAAATTAGCTATTGTGAAATCGTCCTTCGCCGATAGTTCGCGGCGTTGATAGCTGAAACGTTTTTTGATTAAGTACTGCCTAATTTTTTTAAATAGGATATATGCGATCTTATCGCTGAGTACATTCTATAATGCTCAATATAGGGAAGCCCCATATTCATGCAGGTTTGCCTGACAATGTTGGAGATAACGGGATAATGGATATGGGATATTTTTGGGAATAAATGATGTTCTACCTGGAAGTTGAGGCCACCAAGACACCATGTGATAAACCTGTTTTTTGTAGCAAAATTCGCGGTAGATTTTAATTGAAGAAGCGCCCACTCTTCTTCTAGCTCATTGGATGGTTGTGCGGGAAGGGGAAAAGAAGTTTCATCCACGATATGTGCCAATTGAAAAACGATGCTTAACAAAAAACCTGCAACAGCCGCATAGATAAGAAAAGCAGTCAGCCACGGAACAAAACCACATACATAAATGGGCAATGCTATGTACAGAAAAATATACAACAGTTTAAAGCCCCAAAAAACAATGTGGTCCTTTCGGCTTAATCTTTTCAAATGCACACTGCCTATTTTATGCCTGAAATATTTTTTATAGTCTGTAAAAAAAACCCAAAATAAATAGAGTAAAGAATATAAAAACCAAAAGTAGATATATTGATAACGGTGCATCTTATAGCGCTTTTGTGTAGCGCAAAGGCGAAGAAAGGGCCTCGCGTTAATATCATCATCTACATCATCAATATTTGTATAAGCATGGTGAATTACGTTATGTTTCATGTTCCACATAAAGCTGCTTGCTCCAAGAAAATCCAAACTTAAAGCGGCTGCTTTATTTAATCCCGGGTATTTGCTAAAACTTCCGTGTGCACCATCGTGCATAATATTAAATCCAATAAATGCTGTCACTGTACCCCATAAAATACATTCCGGGATAGCTATCCATGCAGAGGGCGTAAAGAATATAAGATGAATATAAAAGAATATGTATGCGGATATGAGGATACCGGCCTTAAGATATAGTTTATAATTACCGGAGGGTGAGAGCCCCTCTTGTTTAAAATACTCAGCGACCCTTTTCTTTAATACGGCATGAACGGATAACGTTGAAATTCCAAAACTGGGCACAGCCATAACGAGTATTTTTTTCCTGCAAGACGGTTTTATAAAAGTCAGAATTTCTGCACCTGCAAATATTATATAATTTTCAAAATAAGTCACACATTATTCACCCCATTCCTGTTTAGCACGTTATTGTTCGGCTCTGAAATGATTTTATCTTCTCACACATCTTCCAACATAGAGCGCCTTTTGTCCTTAAGCTGCTTGAAATGAGAAGTAGTCAGGCCGGTGACCTTTTTGAATTGAGCGGAAAGACCGACGCACGAGGTCTTACAATATTTCGAGGTTTGCCGCTCACGTTTGACGTTCTTTGAGGTTTCTCCACGAGTCTCCAAGGGAGCCCTAACACACTCGACGTCTCATGTTTCTGGTTCAAAATATATCTTCATTCATCAATTAACTAGTGTATCTTGCGGTTGTGATTTTTTGTTCTTCAAACATTTAGTATCAGTTTAGCGTAAATTCTTACTCAGGTAATATTTAATCTCCACTTTACTTTTTGCTGTCGGCTTTAATCACAGGTATTTTATTTGTCTACTTTAAATTGGTTTGTTTATGAAAATGTATGTTTCGAATTTAAGCTTTCACACTAGTGATGACAACTTAAAAGAATTGTTCCAGAAATTCGGCGCTGTTAGTTCGGCCAGAGTGATTACCGACCGTGAATCAGGCCGTAGCCGTGGTTTTGGGTTTGTAGAAATGGACTCAGAAAATGAAGCCAAAGATGCGATCCAGGGGTTAAATAACAAGGAGATTGAAGGAAGGGCTTTGTCAGTTTCAATAGCAAAAGAAAAGAAAGCCGATAACAAGAGATGGTAACTTAGTCAATCATCTTTATAAAAGCCCTCTGCGGGCTTTTTTTGTTGAAATTATAAGAACAAAATTTCCTCTAAGGGATCCATATGGTAAACTCTAAACTCGGAGAAACGTGAAAAATCATTGAGAAGTGCATTCCCAGATTATAAAACCCAAATCATCCTCAACGTGATTGGTAACTACAATTTCCTTGATGCTATAATTTTCTTTATCAATGATGTCAGATCTGATTTTTATTGCTTTGCTTAACTTGCTTAATTCAGACAAACGGATAAAATCGGCGAGACACAGATTATCAAATTCAAGTATAACCCAACATGCATTTTGTTTTGTACGCGCAATGGTGATTAATGCATCATACTGATATTTCCCCTCCAGGATTACCCTATCGAATATTTGTTCTTGAGCTAAAATAATATCATCCTGTTGCAGTTCGCTAAAACGCGGTTTTTTCGTCGATATCATGAACAAATATCCGATTTTGATTCATCCCTCTTCCTATGGCTGCAGATAAAAAAGAATTTATTTCACACATTCAGCTGTCATAAATGTTAGAAACTTTATGCTCACTCTTCCCCGTGCTGATCAGAAACCTTCGCCGTTTTATTCAAATCGAAATTCCTACCAGGTTTATGGTATTGCGGATCTATAATGTTTGGAATAATGGAAATTAAAAAACAGCCTATTACACTATTTTTTACCTTACTTTTAAGTATGGTTTAAATCGTTAATTCTAATGCAATAATAATTTGATTATGAAAAATAAGACCATAAAAAAAGTATTACTGGGAGGTATAATGACTTTAACGTTCGCCTGTAATTCTAAGAAAGAAGAACCTCCAGCAGTAGTGGTTGACAAAGAGCAAATAAAAAAAGAAATTCAAGCCAAGGAAGATGAATTTGCTGCAACTTATAATGCAGGAGTACTTAAAAATATAGGCTATTATGCAGATGATGCGACAAGCTTTTATCAAAACAGGAAACCCTTGGTAGGCAAAGAGGAAATTATAGAATTTTTTAAATCCGATTTAGGTAGGAATTCCAATAAACTTTCATTTAAAACCACTGAAGTTTTTGTATCAAATGATGGGAACCAGGTTGTAGAAATTGGCTATTTTCAAGTTGTTGACTCTACTAGCACAACCATTAATAGAGGAAATTATATGAGCCTGTTTGAAAAAAGAAATGGCAAATATCTGTGCGTAAGAGATATGAGCGCATCAGATATCTCTCTTCAATAAAAGATATAAGAATTTATTCTCAGCGGCGCTCGGTAAAAACGCTTTTCGCGTAACCGTTTTGTTTGTTGGTATACTTAAAAAATCCAGTTAATTATCGTCTTCTACCTCCACCTCCGCCTCCTCCGCCTCTCGCTCCACCACCTCCGCTATAACCTCCACCTCCACTACTACTCCGGGTGCGACCTGATCCCATTGAAGACGAAGAATAGTTTGACGTCGATGGACGTGTTGATGCCGAGGTCCCGGTAGAGGGGCGATTGGACGTCCCTGCTGACGGACGATTGGACGTGCCCGTTGACGGACGATTGGACGTGCCTGCTGACGGACGATTGGACGTCGAAGCCCTATTTCCTGACCGGTTTGCTGATCCATTGCCATAACCACCATTAGCCCTATTATTTGACACGGTATTGGATCTCATTTTATTATTGTTGTAATTATTAAAATTGTTATTATTATTAATAATTACGTTATTACCGCCACCGTAATGGCCACCATAATAACCACCATGATAACCCCAATTATTGGAACGATAAATACCAACTGCCATAACTGTTGCAAATCCAAACCAAGCTGGGTAATATCCGTAATAATAAGGAGGAGCATAGGGTACATAGGCTGGCGAATACACATACTGTACGATGGGTGCAGATTCAACCACTACAGTAGTTGTTGCCGGAACAGTTACAGTAACAGGGTTTTCACCGGTATACCCCGGATTAGGCGTGGATGAAGAATTTCCTTTTGGCTCTATAACATAATCTTTTCCGTACAATTCCTCGTCACCGACCATCTGGATAGAGACTTTTTTGTTTTTATCTTTGTCTAATAAAATAACCGCAACATCCTGTGTTTCAGTTTTGGTGACATCAACCTGGAGTATAAAACTATACGAGTCGCCATTTTTCTTTGTAACAACTTTGATAAAATCAACTTTTTTATTCAGGTCTAGATCCAGGTTATTGATTCCTGTTTTTTCATCATTTAATGATTTTTCAAAGCTCTCAATCGTTTTTGACTTTTGAAAAAGAGTCAATACGGCATAAAGATCAAGGTTATCCCCGGGCAAGCCCAATAACTCAGTTGTATCCTTAGCTTGAGAAAAAGCAGGTAGGCTTAGCAAACTTATCGCGGCTGCTAAACACGGTAAAATGAATTTTTTCATAGTAGATGTGGTTTATGAAAAATAAAAAAGTTGCCTATGCAAGTTAACTAATAGCCTGCAAACAAAACTGCCAGGATTGCCAAAAAATAGCCAGCGTCGGCTTAATGTGAAAACGAAGATTCCTTGGACTTCAAAAGGGTTTTGCCATATCATCGTATCTCGCTTCAACTTTGCGAGATTTGTCTATAACTTTTCAGCACCATGCCTTTTTATATAAAAACTTCGCCAGCAGCCAATTTAAAATTCAAATCGGACCTTTGCGAGACCCATGGTAAGAAAGAATTTTGACAATAGCCTTTTATTTTTCATGACTAGTCGGAGGACAACAAAAAAGCTCCGGAAACCCAGAGCTTTTGCGGACCGGACGGGACTCGAACCCGCGACCTCTGCCGTGACAGGGCAGCATTCTAACCAACTGAACTACCGATCCATATTTATTTAAGACCAATCCCGATGGCGCTTTGCTTATCGGGACCTTCATGCTCATTTTACGAGGGAGGCAAAGATATGAGTTTTGATTTTTTGGGAAAAACATTTTTAGCTCCCGAGAGAGGCGGCAATGAACCTGCCGTGCCATATTTCACGACAACGTTGACCTACCTGTACGTTAACCTTCTGAGCTTCTCGCTCCAACCCTTTTCGATTAACATCCGAAGTAAACGAAACCGAAATTTTGATAACCCGGGAGCGATTTTGTTCTTGATAAGCCGGAATACAACTTCAAAGACCAAATAACCGATCACCACAGCTGCGATCCATTGAAGATTGCCAAAAGTCTGCTTACTGACAACCGTTTTTTTCGCCGTAAGTCCCCAGAGATTGTGAATGCTGCGTGTGGTAAAAAAGCGAGAGACAATTCGTGTTGCCCAAAGACCAATTATGAAACCGGTGAATCGTCCAGCGAATTGTTCAGAAAAATAGCCAAGAACGGTTTTTCGTGTTTGTGTTTTCATAGTGTAGGATTTGCATGATTAATAAAGGAACAGCCTCTTTAAAACTATCATTTATTTACCAGGTATGCAAGCTTGCACAATGAGAATTTCGAAATTCAAGAATCCGGTATTTTCCTGTCCGCATGTCCCAGGCTTTTCTCCGGATTGACGATGTCACGAACCATTTGCTTGATCTCTTTTATTTCAGGAAAGCCATTGTATTCTTTGCGATCAAAGATCTTTTTATCATCAATGAAGATTTTATACGAACCGCCTACGTCGCTCGGTTGTAAGGTCACTTGTCTCACATCATCGGTAAATGTCGTGAGTATCTCCTGCGCCATATAAGCTGCACGCAGCAGCCAGCCACACTTGGGACAGTATTCAATTATTATGGATGGTTTCATTTTTGAAAACGATTGATCAAAGATGATTCAAATTTATTATTTATCTCCCGAGTAACAATTATTGATTTTGATCATTAATTACGCGCAGTATCACATGCAATAATCAATGATCATTAATTAATAATCCGCAAGCTTAATTATAAAAAATGAGATATGTTTTCGCTGCGTTAAAAGACAAAAATTGATTCATCTTAAGTGCTTTCTGACGTTGATTCGAGGTATCTTTGTGGTCCGAAAAATCCAAGACTGTCCCGAAGTTGTCGGGACAGTTTTTATTTGATAACGAAACACCATTTGAAAAACCTAAAACCTCTTTCACCAATGCACCTAATGAAAAAGCCAGCCATCCTCATTCTTGCAGCTTTAGCAAGCGGCCTCTTCATATTCGCTACCGCCAGAAAATCTTCAGCAACAAAAAAAGTGATAACGGCGCCGGCAGCGATATCCGTTGACACAAAAAACACGAGCAATGCGTCATCATTGTTTTCTGAATTACATCTCGGCGAGGCAGGATTGAATGCGACTGTTTTCAATTCAGCGATTGAAGGGTTGCAAAAATTAGACTCAAAAGGAGTTATTAGGAAAGACGACATCATCACCATCGTCGATTTCAGCCAGCCGAGCACCCAAAAACGGCTCTACGTTCTTGACCTAAATAACAAACAGATTCTATTCAATACTTTGGTTGCTCACGGCAGAAAATCCGGTGGACTCTGGGCAAAATCGTTTTCAAACAGCACTTCTTCATTAAAGAGCAGCCCAGGCTTTTATGTAACAGAAGACACATACGTCGGCCATAATGGTTATTCACTTCGGCTCGATGGCCTTGAGAAAAATATCAACGACAATGCGCGCAATCGCGATATCGTTATGCATGGTGCACCTTATGTTGACCAATCTGCGATCAACAGTCTTGGGTTCCTCGGAAGAAGCTGGGGATGTCCTGCTGTTCCGGAGGCGCAACACAAGGCTATCATCAACACAATCAAAGGTGGCACCTGCCTGTTTATTTATAGTCCCGACAAAAATTACCAGGAGAAGTCACCCGTGCTCAACTCTTAAAGAAGAATGTTAACAATGGGTAAGTTCGAAACGCCGGCGTAAATAGTACACGTTCGGCGTTTCTCATTTTCTCAGCCGGCTCGATGTCCCAATGGAATAACGTTCACCCTTCATACTTCCTTGCGTTGGCCTATCTGTACCGGCAATTTATTCTATGCTTAAAATCGGCGTCTTTGGTGTTGGGCACCTTGGAAAATTTCATTTAAATAATTGGAAGGAAATTGGGGAAGTGGAGTTAGTGGGTTTCTATGATCCCGATGACGCTACAGCCAAAGAAGTTTCGGAGAAGTATCATCTACCGCGCTTTCTTGATGCCGGGCGATTAATCGACGCCAGTGATGCGATTGATATCGTAGCTCCCACTAATTTTCATTTCGAGCTTTGTGAAAAAGCAATCAGAAAGGGCAGGCATATTTTTGTAGAAAAACCGCTTGCTAACACGATGAATGAGGCCCACGAGCTGGTGAAACTGGCACAAGAATCTAACATCAAGCTGCAGGTAGGTCACGTTGAAAGGTTCAATCCCGCGTTCCTTGCTTTAAAGGACACTGAGTTGAATCCAATGTTTATTGAAGTTCACCGGCTTGCTCAATTCAATCCACGAGGCACAGAAGTGAGCGTGATACTCGACCTCATGATCCATGACATTGACATTATTTTAAGCATTGTAAAAAGCGGGGTTAAAAATATCTCAGCAAGCGGAGTGGCGGTGATGACTGATACTCCGGATATCGCCAACGTTCGAATCGAATTCGATAACGGCTGCGTGGCAAACCTGACCAGCAGCCGAATTTCCATGAAGAAAATGAGAAAGATGCGTTTGTTTCAAAAGGATGCCTATATCGGGATCGACTTCTTAAATAAGAAAACGGAGATCATCAAACAAAAGGGGCCACAGGACTCCAATGTGTTTGCATTTGATATCGAAACACCAAAAGGAAAGAAAACTTTGGCCATTGCCAATCCAACAGTACCAGAAGTAAACGCTATCAAACAAGAGTTAGAAGAATTTAGGGGTGCTATTATGAACAACACCAAAACAATCGTATCGGAAATTGACGGACTCATGGCGATGGACGTGGCGCACCAGATCCTGAAAAAAATTGGGAACAATATTCTTGTACGCTGAATGACAAAAAACAAGCAGATACCGATTGCTCTTTATGCGATAATGGATTTTATGATGGCCTCACTGACCTGGGCCATATTTTATTTTGCACGTAAGTGGTTATCGAACCAAAATTATTCTTTAGGCGGATCTTTGCAGATCGACGATAAATTTTGGCTTGGTATTAT
>VBAU01000535.1 GCA_005883855.1 Bacteroidota bacterium | reverse complement strand
TTTTAGGATAAAAAATTACTTTTTCAAAAAAGCATAAGCCAACTTCCATGGCGAGTTGCGGATCACCAACAGCATGTAATTTTCGTCGGTAAAATTTATATGCAAATGCCGCCGGGTATGCGGAGTAAAATTCAACGCGTACAACCATGCATTTTTAGTGACATCCCCCGTGTCGACTGCGATTTGCCATTTAGTTACACGAAATGTTTTAACAACGTTCAAAAATTTTCTTGCACGGCTTCCTTTTTTCGAGACTTCTTTTTTGTAACCGCGCTTACGCGTTTTCTTCTTCTTTTTTGTGCGGAAAATTAATTTTTCCAAATCCCATTGTTTGTGAAAAAACAACACTCGCAGGTTTAACCACCAGGTCTCGTTTTGATACGACACGTTTGCCCGGCCAATACTGGTCCAGCGCAGGGACGCCTCAGGAATTCTCGTGTCGACCTCAAGTTCTAATGGCGCAATAAAAAGCCAGCAAAGGATCAATAAAAGAAATATGAGTATAATGATCCACACAGTGATAAAATTCGTTCATGAGAGCAAGAAATAAGATGATCGCTATCAGGTCTTCCTAAAAGAATTAAAAGGAAATAAAATTTCAGCAAAAAAAGACGAGGAGGTAAAAAAACTGGCAAAGTTTTTACCCTAACTTCATAAGGCTACATCGATTTGTTAACCTCTAAACTGTCTTTTATGCGCTGGATGGGTGGCAGAGAAAGTTCAAATGTTGATGACCGTCGTGGACTTTCAGCGGGCGGCGGAGTTGCAGTAGGGGGTGGAATCATCGGGGTAATATTCCTGGTTGTGAAGTTATTGATGGGAGGAGGAAATGGAGGTGAGCAGGTTCAGATTCCAGGCCAAAGCGAGCAGATGACTACTGAAGAAAAAGCCCGCGATGACGAGAGAGCAAAATTTGTGAGCGTAGTGCTCGGTTATACCGAAGATGTCTGGGATTCACTGTTTACAGCGGAAGGCAGGCAATACAAAAAGCCAACACTGGTTTTGTTTCGTAATAGTGCGCAATCAGCATGCGGCTTTGCCAGCTCCGCAACCGGACCGTTTTACTGCCCTGGCGACGAAGAAGTTTATATCGACCTTTCTTTTTACGAGGAATTGGAGAATCGTTTTAAAGCCCCCGGTGATTTTGCTGAAGCTTATGTGATCGCTCACGAGGTCGGCCATCATATTCAAAAGCTACTAGGAATATCGGATAAGATGGAAAACCTGAGACAACAATTGAGTGAAGGCGAGTACAACAAATATTCCGTGATGTTGGAATTACAAGCCGATTTTTTTGCGGGGGTGTGGGCTCACTACGTGCAACAAAAAAATATTCTTGAAGCGGGCGACGTCGCCGAAGCGCTAAATGCCGCCAATGCGATTGGAGACGACCGCCTTCAAAAGGAATCACAGGGATACGTAGTGCCTGAATCGTTCACACACGGAACATCACAACAAAGGATGTATTGGTTCAAGAAAGGGCTCGACACTGGAGACATGAACCAGGGAGATACCTTTCGTGATCCATCGCTACGATAATTTAATTACAAAGCACAAAATAAAAAGGCCAGAATTTCTGGCCTTTTGAATTGTTACTTTAATTAGAGTTTATTCTGTTGATTTTTTTATGTAGCCAAATAAACCGTGGGTTTCGTCATCAGGTCCGGCTGCGAAATACAGGAAGTTAGGATCGATCATAAATGCGGTGTTAGCCGAAGTTGGAAAAGCTATACCCCAAAGGCCTTCAATTACGATAGGATTGCCATGAGCCCGAAGTTGTCCCAAAAAGTCGCCGTCAGAATTGAACGCATTGATGTGTCCGTCGCCGAAGTTGCCAATGAGAATGACATCCTGGGCATTGCTCCCATCGCCCCAGAAGCCTGCGGGTGGCTTCGCTACGCCCCACGGGGCGTTCAGTTGACCAAACGTAACAAAACGTTTCACAAATGATCCATCGGGGTTGTAAATATCAACGACACCGAAACCTTCGTGGTGAATTTCATCTCCGCCAGGGCCCACCTTAGCATACATTACGTATAGTTTGCCGCCGACATTTTGAATGTTAAAAGGTGAATAGTCTGAAGGAAGATTAGGATCCGTAAATGGTTTACTTACCTCCTGCCAGGCAGTATCGTATACACTGATTTCCCCCTCCGCAAAGTTTGCTGCATATAAAAAGGTATTTGTTCCATCGGAGGCTATGGCCAGGCCTAGATATGATGCATCCGGCGAATCGTCAACCTTTTTTATCGCAGTACCGCCTCCATTCCATCCCGAAATCGTGCCATCATCACTGGCAAAAATGAAACGTGCAGAATTGCCATTGGGAAGTCTGAAACCCGGACCGGAGTTGAACACGGAATGCTTACCGGTGAAAAACCTGCCGCAACTCCAAGACCGGAATATATGGTGGCTTTACCGGTAACATTAGCGGAAACCCACGCAGGACCAGAGGTTGGGAATGATATGCCCCATGCATTGACAAGATTAGGGTCGATGTGTGCCGGGCTATATTCGTCATTATCGCCCACAAGGTTAACCTGGTCAAAATTCTTTAGCGATTTTGGATCTTTTCCTGTAAGAGACTGATCGGACGAGACTGACCTTTCGATAGATTTCTGACACCCGACCATTAACATGCACAAGACTGCACACGCAGCCGCCTTGAGATAATTCACTTTGCGAAAATCTGATTTCATACAAAATTGATTTAAGGTTGAGATAATAAATTCCTGTCCAGAACCGTGGAAATGGATTCCGATCTTTTGTGAGTCAGGATTATTAAGGGAAGTATCTCCAGGGCAGGAAATATGACGGGCCTAACTTCTATTCGTTTGCAGACTCGTTAGAGTTGCCCGTCTCCCTCAAATTATTTTCGGGAAGCGGGCTCATTCGAGACGAGATTTGAGGGGCATTCTCCGTAATTTCGGTTTTACTGCGGCTATGACGGACGAATATTTCATGATGCTGGCTCTTAAAGAAGCTCGTATCGCTTATGAAGAAGATGAAGTTCCAATTGGAGCGGTCGTTGTATTGAACGATCGCGTGATAGCACGGGGCCACAACATGACAGAAAAGTTAAAGGACCCAACTGCACATGCTGAAATGATCGCATTGACTTCAGCGTTTAATTACGTCGGCGGTAAATACCTGCCACAGGCACTTTTATATGTAACCGTAGAGCCTTGCCTGATGTGCGCAGGCGCCATGTACTGGGGAAAACTAAAAAGAATTATTTGGGGAACCGAGGATGAAAAAAATGGATATAAAAAAATAACCGCGTCCAATTGGCCTTTCCATCCCAAAACCGAGGTAGTGCACGGCATACTGAAGGATGAATGCGGCCAGCTCATGAAAGATTTTTTTAACAAGAAACGGTAACTCACGGCTATGCCAACAAAATCTCTTGAAAAAGTTGAGTGCCTGAACCCCAACACGGGCCGGAAAATGAATGTCGATGCAGCTACCTACGACCTCTTCAATAAAGCAATCTATCACACGCTAAAAAAAGAAAAGCAAGCCATAAGTTATACGAACATAGTAAAGGGAGTGAAAAAATGTTTTAAAGAACAAAAAACTATTTTTAGGGGATCAATTGAATGGTACGCTGTGACTGTAAAACATGATATGGAAGCCAGCGGCGTTATTGAATCGTTTACAGAGAAAGGCAAAAAACTTCATCGCCTTAAAACGTGACTACAATTTTTTGATCTTAATATTCCTGGTTACTTCGAAATTGTCAAACTGATCCGTCGTCATCAGATCAGATCTCAAATCAGTTTTGTCCGTCACACTGCCCTTACAATGAAGCTCGCCATTAAGAACTTCCCAACTGTTTGTCGGTTTGTTTGTGAGTGCGCTAGCCCCTCTTGTCTTTCCCATCAAAGAGCAGTTTCCATCTTCCTTCTTTTCTTGTTTCGATATAGAATTGTTTTTCTGCTGCGAAATACAAGGAAGGGATAGCAAGCTT
>VBAU01000534.1 GCA_005883855.1 Bacteroidota bacterium | reverse complement strand
TCGCAAATGAAAAATCATACGCGGTGATCATCGAAATCTTTTCACCATTTGATTTCATTTTTTGAAGTGTGTTCGTCGTGACCTTCTTTACTTCTTTATTTACTGACATTAACCAGGTTTTAAAATTGGCGGGTAAAGCTAATGTAATATGTTGAGTTTATTGAAGTGAATCATGCAAGAAGCTACGTCATATGATCTCTCTGGAAGGAATGCCACAAAGACGCAAAGGCACAATGTTTTCATGTTACATGTTCGTGTCTTCGCGCCTTCGCGTCTTTGTGGCAAATAAAATTATTTTGAGCATCCTTTCTTTGGAATATCTCCTTAGAAAAAATGCCACAAAAACGCAAAGGCACAAAGTTTCATGTTACATGTTCGTTTTCTTCGTGTCTTCGCGTCTTTGTGGCAAATCAAATTTTTGACCGCTCTTTCTCTGGGCAATCCCTGCCTAGTTTTCCCTTGCAGGAACAGCTTCCAAAAAATTCTTCAATCCGCGATCCATGAATTGAGTCCAGCCTTCAGTAAAGCTTTGCTTAGACAGTTCAGGATGTTTCCCGGGCATAAATGTTTCTATTCCCTGGTGAGTCAAAACCAATTTCGTTTTAGACCCTTGCTCAAATAATTCAAAACTTACGACCGAATTTCCCGGGTATCCCCCATACTTCCATTCAACTGAAATTTTTTTGAGAGCAATAACGTCCCTCACTTTCCATATATGCAAATAGTCCCTTCCCTCGTGGTGAATATTGAATTGCGTTTCAAAACCTTCTTCTGGTTTGAAATCTGCAAGCTGAGGAAAATACCACTGTCTCATTTGATCAATGTCCGTAATTGCTTGCCAAACTTTTTCAATGGCAGCGTTGAAAGTTCTTTCAATCACTACGGGCGTATCCGTGTTTAAGGTTTTAGTTTTTGACTGACTCGTCACATAGTCATTCAGGCGGTCGATGCTTTGGTTCCAGCCTTCATTCATACCATCAACATAGCGCCTGCCTTCTTCTGTGATGTTCGAGACAGCTGCGTGTAAATGCAGTCTGGTCTTTCCCTTTTCCTCAGAAAATGTCACGGTGTTTAGCACTTCAAACAGTCGCTTTCCATTTTTGTCGAGTGCGGCTGTTGTAAACACCAGCTTTTGTGGTGCGACAATTTCATGGAACTCGCCAACCATGGGATAGACAATCCCATCAGGTCCTTGCATATGAATAAGCATACTTCCACCGGGAGTTGCGTCAACATTGCAAATGGGATTTGTAAAACCCTTTGGTCCCCACCACTTTTCCAGCTGTGTCGGATCCGTCCATGCATCGAATACTAGCTCTCGCGGTGCGTTGATCACCCGCTCTAAGATCATCTCTTTTTCAAACGACACTTTTCTAAGGTATCCTTCCAGCTTATAAATATTTTGTTTAAGACCCACATCTGCCTTGAATACTTTTACAACGTTGTCCCTTTGCTCCGGCGTTTCAAAAAGCATCTCGATATTGATAAGAGTTTTCCTGCCTTGCTCCTTAAATGTGACGGTAAATTGAAATTTTGGAGATACATGGTCATACACAATTTTCTCATACCTCACCACCTCTTTGTATACGCTTTTGTTTTTGTAGTCTGTGCCATCAGGCCCATGCATGATAAATTCCCAAATTCCCCCGGGCTTTACATCCATTTCAAAGATGGTGTTTGTAAACCCATTGGGCCCCCACCAATGTTTTATATGTTCAGGATCGGTCCAAACTTTCCAAACCAACTCTCTTGGTGCATTCACAAGTCTGGAAATGGTGCGCTCTTTGCTTGGTGACAATACGGTGTCGGCTGCCATAATTTTTATCTTTTAAAAGTGAAAGAATTATTTTTTCCGAGTTCGTCGCTGCGTTCGCAGATTCTTTGGTGAGCGGATTTTTTTCGATTTGTGTTTTTCTTTCGCTTGTAATTCATCCAGGTAAGTTTCCAGGGCGTCCAGTTTCCGTGTCCAAAATTTTCTGTGCTGTTCCACCCAATCGGATACTTCATTCAATTTGTCCAGCTTTGCTTCACAATAACGATGCCTGCCGTCTTGTTTAATCACGATCAGTCCGCATTGTGTAAGAATCTTTATGTGTTTTGAAATAGCCGGCCTGCTTATGTCGAATTTTTGCGCTACCGAATTCAGGTGAAGCGATTGATGACTTTTTCTTCAAATATAATGTCTTTTAAGTGGTGCCATTTAAGGAACAAAATCAGCGAAAACTATATTATAGTTGAGGCAGGAGGAACAAATTTAAGATAACCGTGATCAAACTGTGTGTTGTTGCACGAGTTTCATATAAAAAGATAATTTGGGACACGTGCCCTCCAAATGTTGTGTTCATAGCTTATGTTTGCAGCACAAACACATCCGACAGATGAGAAAGATTGTCTTATTCATGCACACATCCCTCGATGGTTTTGCAGCAGGCCCGAATGGAGAAATGGATTGGATCCATGTCGATGATGAAATTTTCGATTTTGCCGGTAACCAAACCGATGATGCCGATGCAGCCTTGTACGGCAGAGTAACCTATCAAATGATGGATGCATATTGGCCAACTGCTGCTGATCAACCGGGCGCAAGCAAACACGACATTAAACATTCGCAATGGTATAATGGCGTTGAAAAGATCATTTTGTCCCGCACTTTGGAAACAAATAATTTGAAGCGTACGACCGTCATCAGCAGTAATGTTCATGAACAAATTACGAGTATAAAAGAGAAGCCTGGCAAGAATATACTGATCTTCGGCAGCCCTACTGCAGTTTGCTCGCTGCTCAAGGAAAACCTCATTGATGATTTTTGGTTTTTTATAAATCCGATTGTTTTAGGAAAGGGTATTTCATTTTTTGACGGTGTAGTTGATAGGCTGAAATTGAAACTTGTTTCAAACCATTTTTTTTCGTCGGGCGTGGTTTGTCTTCAATACTCAAAAAGCTAGCTCATGTCGTTCCAGGCTTATCTTGATAACATCCAGGCCAAAACAGGCAAGGGTCCTAACGATTTCAGAAAGCTTGCAGAAAAAAAGGGATTTACTGCCCACGGCAAGCTGAAACCGGAAGTTAGGGCTGGTGATATTGTAAAGTGGTTGAAGGAAGAATTTAAATTAGGCCACGGACACTCTATGGCTATTTATGCATTGTTGAAGGGCATGAAGAAAGAAGGAGAATAAATAACGTACGCTATGCCGGGTTCATTCTTTCAAATGCCTTTCGAAGTTCCTCCGGTCCTGCTTTGAGCATCGCTTCACTGAATCCATACGTGATTTGAGATTTACCTTCCTTCAACTGCTCGAATGCGGCATCAATGAAATCACTGACCGGCGGGGCCGAATCGTGAATTCCCTTGCCGCCCAGGTCCGTGTTTAGGGCCGGAGGAATCAATTCGATCACTTCAATATTTTTTGATCTCAATAAATATTGCAGGGAGAGTGTAAAAGAGTGCAAGAAGGCTTTCGATGAACAATAAACAGGAACTTTTGCAAGCGGTGAAAAAGATAAACCAGACGTAACATTCATAATCGTGGTCAGCGAACTTAAATTTAGAAACAGGGACACCAGGTGAAGTGGCGCTTCGATATTAATTGTTATTTCGTCCTTGGCACG
>VBAU01000057.1:8024-17068 GCA_005883855.1 Bacteroidota bacterium | reverse complement strand
TTCCTTTTCCAAAGAGCTCTGTTCCTTCCGTAAAAAAGCTCCTGTTTTCGTTAAACTTGACCTCAAATGGGCTAAGATTCAAGACTTGGTTATCGCTCTGGACCTGTCCAAAATCGGGAATCAAAGTCATGTCGAGCGTTATCGCCTGGCTGATCCCATATTTCACATCCATGCCGCCATTTATCGACGACGACCAATTTTTTTGATCGGGCGTGTTAAACGGATAGTGATTGACGTATGCAGAGAAATATGGAGAGAATTGCAGACGCACGGGAGGTTTTATGTGGGCGATCCCAGTCCACAAACCCTCTTGCGTGAGGAAACCGTTTACGTTTGGATCGATCGGGTTCCACGTAAACTGCTCTTCTGTTTTTCTCCTGCGGCGGGTAATATTAAATCCCCATGTTTGCACATCTTTCTTTCCAAATCGGATTGCAGAGTATGGGATAAACATTTCAAAACTCCAGCCATCATCGTGAATCACTGCACCACTTTTCCAGACAGCATTCCATGAAAAATCCTCCGAGTTTCCGTTCATGGAAGGAGGAGACATTTTTGCATCCCATTGTTCATCCAGGGGAGTAACAAAATATTCAAAGCCGTTTAGCTTATCATAATAGGTGTCAAAAATGATACCTACATAATCATTTGCGCCATAGCCATCACGGCCTTTCAATTCACTCGATATGCTGTCTTTCGTTCTTTCATGACAATAACCTCCGAAATAAATGCCATTATCATCATACATCAGCCATGCTTCGGTTCGGGTCTCATAATTTTCCTTGTCTCCAATTTTTGGACGGAATTCGATGAGGTCTGTCATCTTAGCCGCATCTTTCCACGCGGTGTCACTAAGCAGACCATCAATCTTTATCGCTCCTGTTGTCCTTTTTGCGGGTAAAGTTCTCGGCGCGGGAGATTGTGAATATAGAAAATATGGAGAGCCGACAGCAACTGCTAATACAACAGTGGCTAATCGCGCACAACATCTAGTTCTCATGACTCTCGGATAATGGTTTATACTTTGCTACTGAGCCTTTACGAAGTTAGACGCATGAGAAAAGATTTTGTTACCGCTTGTCATAACAATGGGAACGAACTTTTTTTTAGGAGAGCGTTAACGCAAAAAAAAATCGCCCCACGTTGGTGGAGCGATGGCAACTATTATTTTTTTATTAACTGATCTTTTCGACCTGCATGTAATTTAATTCCACTGGGGTGGAACGGCCGAATATTTTTACCGTTACTTTCAATTTTTTCTTTTCGTCATTTACCTCTTCAATTACACCGTTAAAATCATTGAAGGGACCTTCAATAATCTTGATTGTTTCGCCCACAATGAACGGTTCGCTCATGCTGACGCCGCCGGCCTCAGCCATTTCGTCCATTTTACCAAGCATCTTATTTACTTCCGCTTTGCGCAAGGCGATAGGATTTTCTTTGCCGAGGAAATGAATAACGTTAGTGGTATTCTTGACGGTATCACGCAGGTCATCGCTCAATTTTCCCTCTGTTATTTCAATCATAACATAACCCGGATAATAATTTCGCTCCCGCATAACTTTTTTGCCATTCTGCACTTTATACACTTTTTCTACTGGTAAGAAAACCTGCTTCACGACGTTGTCCCAGCCTCCTCGCGAAATTTCCTTATCAAGATACTCTTTCACCTTTCGCTCCTTGCCACTCACTACACGGAGCACGTACCATTTTGTCTCCTGTTGAGTTGCATTCGTATTTTGAATGTCTGTTGTCTCTTCCATCATTAAAAAAGGAATTTATAAACTTGTTTTAAAACATTGCCCGCTGCAAAATCCATCACCGCCACCATGGCAGTGATCACTAATGTCGCAGCCAGCACAATCATAGTTGACTGCTGAAGCTGCGCCCACGTTGGCCAGCTCACCTTTTCCGTCAACTCTTTATAGCTTTCTCTGAAATAAGTTGAGATCTTATGCATGATCTAAATTTAGAATTACAAATCGTTTCGCACGGGCAGAGAGATTCGAACTCCCATCAACGGTTTTGGAGACCGCTATTCTACCATTGAACTATGCCCGTAAAGAACCCTTCATTGAATGCCGACGCTTGGGGTCGGCATCGAGACTATGCCTGTAAGAAAGCTAAAAGCTATTCCGGTAAGTCGGAACAGCTTTTAGAAATATGTCGTAAAGATAAAAATCTTTTACAAAAAGCCTGTCATGCCTTAGCCAAAAGACTATGGGCCAGCTCCTATTTCAGTATCTCGGTCACCTGTCCCGCGCCCACGGTACGCCCGCCTTCCCTGATAGCGAATTTCAAACCTTTTTCCATGGCGATAGGCTGAATAAGCTTTACGGTCAGCTGGGTGTTATCGCCGGGCATAACCATTTCAGTTCCTGACGGGAGTTCCACTTCGCCAGTCACGTCGGTTGTGCGGAAATAAAACTGAGGACGATATTTATTGAAGAAAGGAGTGTGACGTCCGCCTTCTTCCTTACTTAATACGTACACTTCACACTTGAATTCCGTGTGCGGAGTGATCGAAGCTGGCTTACAAATAACCATGCCACGACGGATATCTTTCTTTTCAATACCGCGAAGCAACAAACCTGCATTGTCACCGGCCTCACCTTCATCCAAAATTTTCCTGAACATTTCAACACCTGTAACAACAGAACTCAATGGCTGAGGTATCAAGCCGACGATTTCAACAGCCTCACCCGTCTTGATTTTTCCTCTTTCGATACGACCAGTTGCCACTGTCCCACGACCCGTGATGGAGAACACGTCTTCAACGGACATCAGGAATGGTTGATCGATCGGGCGAGGAGGTAATGGGATGTAGCTGTCCACTGCATCCATTAACTCATCTACAGCTTTTACCCATTTTTCTTCACCGGCCAAGGCACCAGTAGCGGAACCCTTAATGATAGGGGTGTTATCACCGTCAAATCCATAAAAGTTGAGCAAGTCGCGAATTTCCATTTCCACCAGTTCAAGTAATTCCGGATCATCAACAAGGTCAACCTTATTCATAAAAACCACCATCCGAGGCACACCAACCTGGCGGGCTAAAAGAATATGCTCTTTTGTTTGAGGCATGGGACCGTCAGTGGCTGCTACGACTAAGATCGCGCCATCCATTTGAGCGGCCCCGGTGATCATGTTCTTAACGTAGTCGGCATGACCAGGACAGTCAACGTGAGCATAGTGGCGACTAGCCGTCTGGTACTCTACATGGGCCGTATTAATGGTGATACCACGCTCTTTTTCTTCAGGCGCGGCATCTATTTCGTCATATTTTTTGGCCTCTGCCAAACCTCTTTTTGAAAGTATGGTAGTAATAGCAGCAGTCAAGGTTGTTTTCCCGTGGTCGATGTGACCAATCGTCCCCACATTAAGATGTGGTTTGTTCCTTTTAAAGGTCTCTTTAGTTGCCATTGTTATCCGTTTTAGGTTGTTTTTACAAATTTAATTTATCAGCAACGTTACTACTATTTAGCTTTCGTTGCGTCGCACCCTTGTGCGTTCTACAGTCTATTGAACACGAAGTTCCGCTTACAATTCACCACTCAATTTGAACCGTTGATGAGAATTGAACTCACGAGCTTCCCGATACATCGGGATGCTCTCCACACTCATCAACTGTCTGAGCCGTTGATGAGAATTGAACTCACGACCTCTTCCTTACCAAGGAAGTGCTCTACCACTGAGCTACAACGGCTTTTTGAGTCATTGAAGTCAGCTGAGGTCAGATAAGTCATACAGACTGCCAACTATCTTTTCGACTTATTTGACTTTTTTGACTCGGTAAAGAGCGGAAGACGAGGTTCGAACCCGCGACCTACAGCTTGGAAGGCTGTCGCTCTACCAACTGAGCTACTTCCGCTTTTACCCGCCGTAGCCTTGGCGAAGGCGGGAGTATTTTAAAGAACTATTTATTATTTGGCAGCCCGCCGTCGCTAAAGCTATGACGGACATTGGTGGGCAAGGATGGATTCGAACCACCGAACTCCGAAGAGGGCAGATTTACAGTCTGCTGCCGTTGGCCACTTGGCTACTTGCCCAGGACTAGAAATTCGAAATTTTTAAATCCCAAATTCCAAAATGGGACTTCATTTGTGATTTGGAATTTGGCTTTAGAATTTTCTTCCGAGCCACTTGTCGGAATCGAACCAACGACCTACTGATTACAAATCAGTTGCTCTACCGGCTGAGCTAAAGTGGCATTTTTTATTAATTAAATGTCCGCCTTGGCTCCAGCTACAGCGGATGAGACAATAAAGAACTACCCCCAAAATTTTGGGAAGGCAAAGGTAAAGGAATTTGGTAATTGAAAAATATTTTGCGGATTTTTTTATAGCTGAAAATCAAAAGAAAAGACCTCATTCGAGGTCTTAAAAATGAAGTAATTTTTTAAGCGGCTTGTTTTTGTTTTTTTCGTTTTATCTGGTTTACGATGGAGTCAAACGCATTGTCAAATGATTCTACAAATGATTTACTGGTTGATTTTACAAACAGTTGATGCCTGGGTACCTGTATCCTGATCTCTGCGATTTTGTCTTTGATCTTGTGTACTACGTTGTCGAGTTTCAGAAACACATCTACCTTAATGATGCGATCATGAAAAGTGCTTAGCTTTTCCATTTTTCTATTAATGTGATTTACCAGTTTATTATCCGCATCAAAGCGTACCGTTTGAATGTTAACGTTCATAGTTAATCGCATTTTTACAGTGAAACAATAAATAAAGAACTTTATTAAAGAGTAGTTTTTTTTCACAAGGTATTGTCTTTCTGGCCTCCTATGAAGTTACCAAGAAACCGTTTTTTTTCCAAAAAATTGCTCTAAAATCTTATTGCTCTTAAGCAAAAAGTTCATGCCTTGGGATGCGCTTTTTTGTAAACGTCTTTTAGTTTTTCAATAGTGTTATGTGTATATACCTGGGTAGCAGCAAGACTGCTGTGCCCCAAAAGGTCTTTTATGGCATTCAAATCAGCGCCGTTGTTTAACAGATGCGTCGCAAAGGAGTGCCGCAAAATGTGCGGACTTTTTTTGTGCAGCGGCTGAACCTCGCGGCCTAGAAAGGACCTTACGTGCAGGTAAGGGTACTTGGCGTACATTTTTTTTCCTTTTTCAGTAACAAGAAGCGCGTCGTCCGTCCTTTCAAAGGTTTTTCTCTTATTGGCTATGTAATCATTGATCGTCGCAATGAGTTCTGCACTTACCGGTATAAGTCGCTCTTTATTGCCTTTCCCGAGTACTTTTATTTGTCTTTTCTGAAAATCGATTTGCTCTTCTTTAAGGTTTATCAGCTCGCTTAGGCGCATACCGGTATTATAAAAGATGGTAATCAACATCTTGGTGTTGAGACTGCGCCAGTCCTCCGTGCTTTTTAATGAATCGATCAGCTTGTGGGAGTCCTCTACCCTGATAAAGTCGGGAAGTCTTTTGCCGATTTTGGGAGATATCACTTTGCTCATAGGCGTTTGATCCAGAGCTCCCGTTTTGACCAGGTATTTAAAAAAAGATTTGAGACTGGATATCTTGCGATTTATGCTTTTAGCGCTGATATTCCTTTCTTTCAAGCTGGCCAGCCAACTTCGGACATACGAGTGGCCAATGTCATTCAGTGGCAATTGGCCAAACTGTAACTGTAGGTAATCGAAAAACTGCGCAAGGTCGTCCTGGTAAGAGCGAATAGTGTTAAGGGAATACCTCTTTTGAAATTTTAGGTAATCAATAAAAGCCTGGATATAGGTTTGAGTAAGTTCGGGCATACCAATTCACAAAACTCAACAAAAAAAGATAGCTACAAAGCTATGAACTTTGCAGCTATCCAATAAATTGATAATGTTTGTTAGCTCTCGATCTTGCCGCTTGCGATCTTCTGCTTGTAGATCGCCTTCAACACTTGATTGCGGCGCCTGACGGAAGGTTTCATGAAGCTTTGGCGTTCGCGCAACTGCAGCAGAACTTTCGACTTCTCAAATTTCTTCTTGTACTTTTTGAGGGCCTTATCTATGTTTTCGCAATCTTTGGAATCGATAATCAGCATAAATTTCTATACCTCCTTAGGTAGTTTTTTGGAAAGCAAAGATACGAGTAATGACCGTAAGTTCCAAGCCTCGTCGCATTTCAATGTGGGACTTCACTTGTCCGTATGAGTGCCTTTAGGGACATTTGTACCATGTTTACAGGGATAGTTGAAACAGTAGGTATCGTAAAGCAGATTTCTGCCGATGCAGGCAACAAGACATTCCTCATCGAATCGGGCATTTCAAATGAGCTTAGACCGGACCAAAGTGTCGGCCACAGTGGTGTTTGCTTAACCGTGGAGGAGGTTATCGCAAACACGCATCGCGTTACGGCCATCGAAGAAACTTTAAAGAAGAGCAACCTTGGCAGTTGGCAAGTGGGCGACTTTGTTAACCTGGAACGCAGCCTCAAAATGTATTCGAGACTTGATGGCCATCTCGTACAGGGACATGTTGATGCAATTGCAAAGTGTGTGAAACGCGTAGAAAAAGAAGGCAGCTGGGAATACGAATTTACTTTTCCCAAGAAGTTTGCTGCCTTAATAATCGAAAAAGGATCGGTGTGCGTCAATGGCATCGGCCTTACAGCTTTTGACGTTAAAAGAAAAAGCTTCACAGTAGCGATCATCCCTTACACGTTTGAACATACCAATATCAAATCTGTGCATGAGGGACAATTTGTGAACATTGAATTTGACATGATTGGAAAGTATGTATTGAGAGGGTTATCTTTGAAAGAATAATTACTAACCCACTTGCTGCATGACTGACGTTGCTCATCGAAAGCAATACTACCCGGCATTGGATGGATTGAGAGGCTTGGCCATTTTGCTCGTTATCTTATATCACAATTTTCATTTTGTCAATCACTTTTTCTTTGCATGGCTTGGTGTAGACCTCTTCTTTGTTTTGTCAGGGTACCTTATTACGAATATATTACTCAACTCAATTAATTCTTCTCACTATCTCAAGAATTTTTATTCGAAAAGAGTTTTGAGAGTTTTTCCGCTTTATTATCTCTGTTTGATTGTCTTTCTCCTTGCCTTTCCGTTATTAGGATTCTTTAAAGATCAATTGAATTTCTATGTGAATAATCAGCTATGGTTCTGGTTTTACTTGCAAAACTGGCTGCTCTCATTTAATTTTCCCAAGATAGGAACTATGTTGAATCACTTTTGGTCATTGGCAGTAGAAGAGCAGTTCTACTTAGTGTGGCCTTTTATCATCCTATGGCTTAGGAGGCCAAAAAAACTGTTGATTTTTATGATAGCTGTCCTGTTCCTATTGTTGATTGCCCGTTCCATCGTGTGGATGTGCAGATTTCCAAATATTAATTATACTACGCTTTATACGTTTACAAGAGTTGATGGGATTTGTATCGGCTGTATTATCGCTTTGTTGCACAACATTCACTTTGATTTTTTGCGAAGGAACATGGCTGCAATAGTGATAGGATTGGCCCTTCTAAACTTTGGGTTTTATTTCTTAAACCGGTTTGGAGACTATCCTTACCTCGCCTTTATTGGTTACACTACTTTTGCTGCCATGTTTGGTTTGCTTATTCATGAAGGAGTGACTGGTGACTCGAAAATCATCAATACTATTTTCAACCAGCCCTTCTTAAAATTCTTTGGAATGATCTCATACGGTCTGTATGTTTTTCATTGGCCGATCTATGCGATTACCCAGCCAGGTCTGAATAGTTTCTTTTTACAAGATCTAAATGCGTCCGAACAAATGAGCCGGCTTGGAACCTCGCTGGTCGCCACCACATTCGCCATTGGTATAAGCGTAGTCAGCTATTACGGATACGAGATGAGATTTCTTAGACTTAAAGAAAGATTCAGATAATGTTCAAGGTTTCGTAAAAAGAAATGATAATAAATGCACGTCCAGAGATTGTCCATATTGATTCCTTGCTATAATGAAGAACAAATGGTAGGCGATGTTTTGAAAATGGTCACGAATGCGGAAATGATGTTCCAAGTGCAAAAAGAAATTATTGTCATAGACGATGGCTCATCTGACAATACGCCAGCCTGTATCCAACAATTTATTCAGGATAATCCGGGCCAGTCCATAAAATTGATAACGCATCAAACCAATAGACATAAAATTGATAACACATCAAACCAATAGAGGCAAGGGGGCCTGCGTTCGGAGTGGCCTTGCTTCCGCAACAGGCGAGGTCATCATCATCCAGGATGCTAACCTTGAGTATGATCCTTCAGAATACAACAAATTACTTATGCCTATCGCAAAAGGCCACGCCGACGTGGTATATGGCTCCAGGTTCCGTGGCAGTGAAGCCCACCGGGTTTTGTTTTTCCTGCATACCATGGGCAATAAGCTGCTGACCTTTTGGTCCAATGTGTTTACTGGCTTAAATCTTACCGACATGGAAACAGGATTTAAAATGTTCAGAACAGATGTGATTCGTAAAATCAATCTGAAAGAAAACCGGTTTGGGTTTGAACCCGAGGTAACAGCCAAAATAAGCCGCATAAAAAACATAAGGATGTATGAGGTCGGAATTTCTTATTACGGCCGCGAGTATGAACAAGGAAAAAAGATACGATGGACGGACGGAATGAGAGCTATTTATTGCGTGTTTAAATACAACATTTTTTCAAGAAAATAGATTTGAATCCTGCTAACAATACTGGCCAACAAACCTTAGAAGTAATTTCCAAAGCCGATCGATTTAACCGGTGGATATACGACACTATTCGACCATACTGCCACGGGAACATTCTGGAGGTTGGGAGTGGGATTGGAAATATTTCCTCATTCTTTGTGCAAGACCATTTTCAAATCAGTTTGTCGGATGTCGATGATTACTACTTGCAAACATTAAAGAGTAAGTACGGGACTAGCAGCAATGTAGAGGGCATTTTGTTATTAGACCTCGAGCATGGTGATTTCGAGAACGTTTATGAAGGCAAGCAAAACTCTTTCGACACCATTTTCCTGTTAAATGTGCTGGAACACATAAAAGATGATAACAAGGCCGTGCAGAATTGC
>VBAU01000057.1:1310-7911 GCA_005883855.1 Bacteroidota bacterium | reverse complement strand
CAATTGACGGTAAGGGCACATTTTTATTTTAACGGCATTGGAATCATAGCCTGGTCGTACGCGAAAATTTTTCGTTTATCAGCGGTTCCGGCAACAGAAATGAGGATGTATGACACGCTAGTTCCTTTTGGCAAACTCATCGACAAAATTGTTCTCGGTAAAATCGGCTTATCTGCAATAATCATCGGAGACAAGTAATGTTGCAACAGCTCGTACATATGATCGCTCTTTCTATCGTATGCATTGTGTGGGGCATTCCCGTATTGCTAATATGGAAAACGACTATTGATAGAGATGATTTCTGGTATCGGTCATTTGCCTCACTCTTGTCCTTCCTGTTTTTCTGTGGGTGTATAATACTCGGCCTTCTCAGTTCGTGGGTCAACTTAATCGGTACTCTTCATTTTTTGTATTTAGCGATCCCTACGTTACTGCTTATCGGTTATTTGATTTTTTTTAAGAGCGATAACCTGAAACAGATTTTCGGACACTTACTCAAACAGAATGTTTTATTTAATTGGGTGAATGGACTTTTCGTTTTCGTAAGCATCCTTGTGTTCTTATTGCTTAGCTCATTGCAACCCGTAAACGGCGACACTCAGTTATATCATTTGCAGGTAATAAGATGGCAGCATGAGTATGGATCCGTACCAGGCATTGTTAATCTGTATCCAAGGCTGGGCCTTAACTCAAATTGGTTAAACCTCATAAGTTGGTTTTATTTACCGTCTCTAAAGAGTGAAAATTTTACATACCTGAACGCGGCTTTTGTTACCTGGTTTTTCATCTGGCTATTTTCCACCTGGTATTTTCATCTTAAACAAATGAGAGTAAGAAGATCTAGCCGGGTATTATCCTGCTTTTATTTTTTATTTCTCGTCTACGGCTTGTTCGATTGGCAATTGTTTCGCGACTCAGCTAATTCTACGAATTTTGATTTTCCCGTAAACGCTTTTTTATTTATCATTTTTTCTTATTTCATCGAAAGCGCCGTCATTGGCAATACGCGTAGTAATTTTTCAATGCCATTGCTGTTCTTTTGCTTTGCACTGGTGGGATTTAAATTTTCGGGGGTTTTCATTTTTATTTTGATGGCCTACTACTTGTTTTCATTGCACAGTCTGTCAAAGTGGGTGACAACAGCCTTGATTGGATTATTATTCTTGATCCCGATTGTAGTCCGGAATTATATTACCACAGGCTATCCTTTTTTTCCCGGCACCCTTTCGATATCAGCACCCGATTGGCAATTTCCAAGGGCACTGGCGCAAAGATTCTACACCTATATTTTACTGTCCAATAAATTTTATAATCACCGTCTATCTTTCGCTTTTAGCCATCATACCACAACATTAGATTGGATACCCTACTGGTGGCAAGGTATCCTGTTAAAACATAAAATCGTTTTGGTTTTGGCGTTGTCGTCGCTTGCTTTTTTTTTCACGAAACCTTCAATCGTCGCTGATTACGCGAGATTGAAGTACCTGGTCATCATCCTGATGTTGATGATAGCTGGCTGGTTTTTCACGGCCCCCGATCCCGGTCGCTTTGGTTATGGTATACTCCTGACAGGCGCATTTCTTTTCTTGAGTGTTTTTGCAAGTGCACTTTTCCACCCGAGGGTTTACCAGGGTCTCCTAATCATTACAACATTTACAATGTGTTATTATCTTTTTGAGAAATCGCGTGGTTTACATTTCTCCGATTACTGGAACGCGCCAGCGTCAAATCAAAACCCTGGATATTCAATTATCAAATCCGGTGAAATTGATTTTCATCTGCCGAATAAAGTGAATAACAATTCGGATTACCGGTGTTATTTCACACCTTTACCCTGCGTCACCCAGGACAATCCATACCTGGAACCGAGAGGCAAAACGATCATCAAAGGATTTAGAATGAAACCAATCCCCGACAGTAGTTTTATTTTAAATTACAATTACTGATTGCGAAAAGTCATTGACATATTATTCAAGCGTCCATTTTTTCTCTTGACTTTATTTCTGGTGTTTGCTTATTTACCTGTCTTCCTTCCATTCTTCCATTTAAAGAACGACCTCATTAGCCAAAACCTGCCCACCCGTTATGTCATTAGCGAGAGTCTTTACTCCGGGTATTTTCCATGGTGGAACCCATACATAAATTTTGGAATTCCCCAGTACGGTGATATGAATAACGGATTTTGGAACCCATTCATGTGGTTCGTTGCAAAAACAGTCGGCTACAATATTTGGACAATCACTTACGAAGAAATGTTTTACATCCTCATCGGCGGCTGGGGAATTTATAAAGTGATCAGGGAACTGGGCATTGAAAAAGGGATTGCCATTGTTTCAGCATTTTCATACATGAGTTGCGGCTATATCGTGGGACATCTGCAGCATTTCTGCTGGATCACCGGCGCCGGTTTTTTCCCATACGTGTTTTTATTTTTATTGAAAATTAACAAAAGCCCCACTCTTAAGAATTATATCCTGGGAGCCATCGCCGTTTTTCTTTTTGTTTCCTCTACGCATCCTGGCCTGGTGATTGGTGCAGCGTATTTTTTCCTTTTTACTTTTATCGCCATCGTCGTTTTGAGAAAAAATGTCACGAGAAGATTTTACCACCCAAGATTCTTACTGGTCAACCTTATTTTTTTTGTTCTGGCGTTGATATCTAGCATCGGCGTTATTATCAGCGATCTTGATGTGCTGCGGCACATTTCTCGTGGCAGCAAACCGCCGTTGAGCGAATCGTTGCTCGAGCCTACCACTCTTCAATGTTATTTGTCTTTATTGTTCCCCCTTGCAGTGACTAAATCTTCATTCTTTGTCACCGACATTTCCATGAGAAATGTATTCATTGGGATGGCTTCTTTAGCCGGATTTATTTTCTTGTTTCAATATTTCAATAAGAGAATCTTAGCTACGGCTGCATTTGTGATGTTGTTTTTCATTTTTCTCGCATTTTCCTCGCGGCTGGCGGAATATTTAAGACTGTAGCTTATTACGCCTTCCCGTTTGTCGGAAACGTAAGGTTAAATGGCGAGTTCGCCTACTTTGTTTTGATTATAGCCATCTTAGCAGGCAGTTACGGGTTGCAGCGGTTGCTTGGCGACGATAATTTTAAAACGTTGGTGAAACGTTTGGTCGCGGTACTTATAATTCTTTCGTTTCTTGGTGTGATTAGCGCGGGATTAATAATATTGTTTTCGCCCAACTCTGCCATTCGCGAATTCACCTGGACTGGTGGCAATTTTAAGTTGTCCGTTAAAGCACTCATTGATCGTCTCAGTTTTGCTGACCTTCTGTTGGTAAGTGCCTTAGTTCTCCTAACTACGGTTCTGTTAATAAAAATTAATTTATCATCGACTCGAAAAATTGCGGCCATCGTCGTAGTGAACCTGATCATCAACACGTGGTTGACGCTGCCTTTTACAGGGTTGGGAATGAAAACCAAAAGACAAATACATTACGATATGACCCAAGCTCCCCGAGGTATTTTTCCCCAGGAATTGCAGCCGCTGAATAAAACAACTTTCATCGATTCCAGTTTGAGAAGTGAATTCATAATGTTAGGTTCTTACAGTAAAAAGATCGGCTATCCGAAGGAGGAGCAGTACCCCATTGAATTAAAAAACACTCAGAAGTTTTTTAATGATTCAAGTCTATTTCTTTTCATTATCCAGCAATCATATATTTTCTTAAGTTCTGACACCACAGAAACAAGCGAGACAAATTTTGATTCAACGAGCATCAAGATAAGACAGTTTGCCCCCGGATACTTACACATAGGGGTTAACAACATTAAATATAGGTTTATCACTTTTCTGCAAAATGATTATCCTTATTGGCAAACGCTTATCAACGGTAAGATAGCAAAACACTACACTGGTTTTAAGACGTTCATTTCTATACCAATCCAGCCAGGGCACAACGAAGTGGAATTTGTTTTTAGTCCCACTCCGGTAAAAAGGTCAATCATTGTCAATTGCGGGATACTCTTGTTAGGATTGATCTCTTTGCTGTCCCGGAGGCTGAGAGATAGCCTGCTCGTCACGTGATTCATTCACACCTATAATAAACAAAAGCTTTTGTTTGATCAATTAATTGGAAAGAATGGTAGTCTGGAAATTTTTTCGGTAAAAGATTCGGATATCGCCTTATCGTGTCCTGGGGTAGACAAGCAAAAATTACTGGCCCATGATCAAAATATTTTTGATCTAGATTTTTCCAGGGAATGATGCAACGAAATGGAAGATCCATAGCAATATCAAGATTAGCCTGGATAAAAAAAATCGCGGACGGTGGAGCATGTCTTGCGATGACAAGGAGCTTTCTGTAGGATTCCTTATCTAATTGGTCTACGTTGTTCTTGTTGTCATAATTCCGGTAGAAGTAATTGCGGCTTAAAAATCTTTCCTTAGTCCAATCCTGTTTGAGATAAATAAACGCTACAATACTCAACAGGCAAATGAACAACACAATCAACTGCATCTTGATTCTTGTTAGATAAGTGCCGGCTATGGTTAATATGCCTGGTAGAAACATATATCCTAAGAATTTGAAATGCCGTGGGCTTTGATCGACCCGGTTAAACAAATATGAACAAATGAAGAAAAGGTTAATGCCGATATAAAGTACTATTAGAAAGCTTTTGTACATGATGGAGACATGTTCACTCCGCAGCGTCAGGTAGCCCAGGAAAAGAAACACAGTAAGCAAAATAAAATACATTATGTCGAGTGAGACGCCGGAAACATTTTGACTTACTCGACCTATGATTTGGTGAAGTGACAGGATGCTGAGGAGAGGCGAAGACAACGGCGTTAAAAGATCGAGGGCGGACGGATCAAAGCGCCCGTGAAGCAATGGGTATTTGCTTAAGAAGAAATAATACAAAAGAACCGATACAACAAAAATGGGAAACGTGTACCACAGCACATTTGCATTAGTCCTGAAACTTTTCTCACCGAACCAATATTTTCTTACGGCCGGTTCAGCAATTTTGAAGGCGATCACTGTCGGACAATATATCAGCAACGTGAGCTTTGCCAAAAAGCAGAGGAAAAACAATCCGGCGATAATTACCAAATTCTTTAACGACGGTTTCTTCGTTAATAAGACGAAATACACGAACCATGGAAAGATCCCGAAAGAAAGAATTTCACCTCCCTGGTAAACAATTAAACTGAGTAATGAATACAAACACGTGTCCGGACTAAAATTGAAATACCTGAATACCCGATAAAACCCTATCATCCCGGTGACCATGCAGACAATCGTAACAATGATGGCAGCCCCGCCTAATTTTATATGAAATAAAAAGTTTAACGCACCCGGATAAAGCCATTGACCCGGCGACCAATATCCACTGAACCGCAGATAATCAAAGTTGACATTTGAGGGAGAGACGTCGGGCCAAAAGTTTAGGGTAATCGAATGTAATGCTTGTTTATACGTCAAAAAACCTTCTATACTATCAATGCTGACAATTAGTGGCGAAAAACATATGTATATAAAAGAAAAAAAAGTGAGAGCTATGATCAGATATTTTATTCCTTTAACCGACAGACCATTCATATCGTTCAAAACTAGTAATAAAAAAGGCTGTGTTAAACAGCCTTCAATTTTTTTCAGATCAATGCGGTTATCTCATTAAATACATTTTGCCATATCCCTTATTGAAATATTTATCCGTGTTGTCGTCAGTGGCCTTGTATTTATCAAGTGTTTTACCATTCAAATTGGTGACGACCCGATAAAGATAAATTCCGTTCCCCAATTTTTGGCCATATTGGTCTGTTCCATCCCATTTAAACTCCGTGATATTTCTTCCAACGTGCAGCGGACCCAATTCATCCTTGGTTATTTCTCTAACGATCTTTCCGGTTATAGTCAGGATCTCTATTTTGATGTTCTGCGGAACTTCACTACCGGTGAGCGTAAACACGAAGGCAGTCGAAGTCGTAAAAGGATTCGGGTAATTGAGCATGTTTGAGATCATCGGCTTATTGATCACCTGGAATGCAACCCGATATTCGATATTGCCAGCCGAATTGTTGCTCATGTCCTTGCCCGTAACAATTAACTCATAGTCTCCATCTTTCAGGAAATTAGGTAAGAAGTCTACACTCGCTGTGTTGTTTGGATTTGGCGGTGGGGCTGCCGGGGTAAACCTCACCGTGTCACTATTAAAGTAATACCGATGCAGGCTTCCGTCCGGGAATCGAACTTTTATAGTCAAAACGGACGTATCTGTGAGCACCAACCACTTGGCTTCGTCTTTTAGTTTGACTAAGATGTGCGGTTTAGAGGACACAATATCATTGTTGAGTATGTGGATACCGTCGAAGGTAACATCCATCACAGGGCGTAAGCTGTCAGGCTTCACGTAAAAGTTTCTAAATGCAAAATTGTTGAATAGATATTGCTCGGGCTGATCGTAATCAGGATTTACATTGACATATAGATTATTTAATCCAGCGTAAGTATTAGTATTGATCGTTGTGTCTATAATCAAGACACTGTCTGGTGCCAATGGCTTTTGTCTGGAAATTGGAATGGTAAAGGGAACGTTATTCCGGTCGGTGATTACCATTTTCACCTTCAGGCTGTCG
>VBAU01000057.1:844-1273 GCA_005883855.1 Bacteroidota bacterium | reverse complement strand
TGGTTGACTTAATTCAGCGGTATCCTGCAATTGGAATAAGATGTTGGGAGCAATGGCCCCTTCCGGAACAGGAACATAAGTAAGCCTCCAGTAGCTCATCTGGTATGGCGTGTAGTTCACGGGGTCCAGGTTCTTCATCCTTAGTTTGACATACGGATAAATATTAGCATTGATGTCTGAAATATCGAAATCCTGGAATGAAAAATTGAGATCAGTAAAGATGAGTGTTTCATTTCCATTCTGATCTATTCCGTATACTTCGATTGTAGGGTTGTCGCCTGCTGTTGTGTCTTCTGAACTTCCATTCCAATGTAATTCTTTCCACTGCTTGGCCGGTCCAAATACTGGCGAAGTAATATATCCTATACTGTCCGGAGTAGTACAGTTTACGTTTAAAATTATCTTATCATAATTTCCGCCTGAGAATAC
>VBAU01000057.1:0-775 GCA_005883855.1 Bacteroidota bacterium | reverse complement strand
AAGCGTAAAGCCGCTGTTCTTTAGCAGGTCGTACAAGGTGTTGCCGGCTCCGTATTGCGGCACGTCTTCCGCCTCCCATGTGGCGGGGTAAATGTTACCATTGTCAGTAGGATAAACGTTCCCTCTTATTGCTACAAATGATCCATCAGGAACAACATTTTGTAAGAAGTTATAAGCATTTCTCCTGGACACAGAATCCGAATAGAAATATTCAAAGTTATTTTGGGTACCGGGATGGCATGCGGAAGTCAAACTCTGGTACAGTCCGTGGCCTCCAGAGTAAATGTTTCCCATTGGCCTGAACGACCTGCCATCAAATACGTTAATGATAAGAGACTGATAGTTACAACCTCCGCCAATGATAGCGGCATCGTTTAGGGACACAGTAAAGTCAGCCTGCTGAGTCGCGGCCGTCGGGAAAATTGCATTCCGAACGAGCAGGTTATTAATGAGTGAGTCAAAGTGCCATTTTCGTGTTGTAGAGTCTAACCTTATTAGCGAACCGTCGGACTTTAGATGTTGGTATAAATGCGATTGATTAAAGCCGGGATCGCTGTTAGCCAGGTAAACAAATGATGCGGCATTCCATTTTGGCTGCCCGCTCGAAGGAACTGGGGCAACTCTCCAATAGTAGACTGTGCCATCAACATATGTGATTGATGGAGTCCATTGGAGCACGCCTCCAGACGTTGTGATAGTTTTGATGACCTTCAATGGCGAATTGAATAATTCTGTCGTGTCAAGCTCGATAGTGTATTGTGCTGTTGGGGCAAAC